>DUZB01000046.1 GCA_013349725.1 Deltaproteobacteria bacterium
CAGGAATTGCCTTTCTGGATTAAATCCCACGTTCGCGCCTTTGAGTTCTTTGGCGGCGTTGCTCAAATCCTCGTGCCCGACAACCTCAAGTCCGGCGTTACCTTTTTACGAGTTCGTCAGAAATTGGGTTGCAAAAAGAAATTAATAGTGTTTAATTGAAACCTGACATTCACAAGGAGAATTTATGGCAACTGCAGTAAAAATATCAGATGATCTGTTTAAAAAAGCAAAGATTCAATCGAAGGTTTTTAAAAGATCCATTGCCGGTCAAATCGAATACTGGGCAAAAATAGGACAAATGATTGAGGAGAATCCGGATCTCCCACTTCCGTTTATTCAAGACATTCTGGTGGGAAGAGAACAGATACAAGCCGGCCAAGGCACTCCGTACCTATTTGGAGAGGGTGAATGACCAAAATTACGGAAATCATTCAATCACCTATTTTTACAAGACAAAAAAAGAAACTGCATAAACACCAAATTACAGACTTGGATAAGGCGGTAACATCTATTTTCAATGACCCCACAATCGGCGATATGAAAGTTGGAGATTTACGGGGTGTCCAGGTCCATAAATACAAATCGCAAAATAAACAGATCTTGCCGGCTTATGAAGTGGTTGATTCAATTCTATTTTTATATGCGTTTGGATCCCATGAAAATTTTTATCGTGATTTGAAACAATACCTGCAATAGTGCTAAGTACAGACCTCAATACTCTGACAGGATTTACAGGATTAACGGGATAAAAAAAAATTATATGTATCCTTTAACCCGGTTTTAGTTTTGCGCCTGTCTGGTCGAACTTTCGGGCAATCAGATTCTCAAATTCTTTCCCGAAGAATCGACGGTTTCGTTGCAGGTACCATTTCATGCCGTCCCAGTAATCTATGAGGTCCCGGGTAACCTGAATACTGCCAAGGATTGTTTCAATTTCTTGGAGCTTTTCCGTTTTCAGTTTGTCTTTTCGCATTTCATAAAGATAATCAAGCAGGTGCTTCTGCTCACGCGAAAAAACCTGTTCCCACCCCCGTCCCAGCAGATCCCCTACAAGCGTATGGAGATCTTCAAAATCCTTTACAAGATCCATCTGTTTTGTGACCCTGTCCAAGGCTATCTCCGTGATCTCCTTCATTCTGACATCGAAGGCTTCCTTGAGCTGGAGTTCATAATCCTCGCTGTAGTACGGTTGTTTCGTCAACAAACCGATACTGTGGTGAAAATAGTTCTTCAGTTGTTCAAGGTCCTTTATGGAAGACATGTACGCTATTTTATGGGTAATATGGTTTTTATCCCTGAAATCCACGGACAGGAGATCCGGATGGTTCTCTTTTTTCAGGATGATTCCAGCCTTGGCCTTGAAAAGATCATGAAACCGGTCTTTTCCCTTCCAGAGTTCTTCCATGGGGAAGTTGGTCAGGAATTCGTTGACTGCCTCGTAGCGATTTTCGATTTTCTCGCTGATTGGAAGAAAATTCAGGGAAACAGGGCCCTGAAAGGTCTTTATTCTTGTGGTTCCCAACAGACCTGTGAACAGCAAATTTATCTGGTTTTCATATCGCAGGTAACCGCTTGCTTTTTCATATCCGGAAATGCGAACCTGGTCTCCCGTAAGTTTTTCCAGGATGAAATGTCTTATATCCTCCGGCAGCTTATGAAGGGTTTTGTAGATTCGGAAGGCTTCGTATACCTCTTTTTCGAACGTTGCATAGCCAACACTGTGAAGTTTCCTTTTCTTGTGAATGAATTCCAGGGGAAACGTAAGTTCCAGGTTTACAAGATCCTGAAACTCAACATACCGGATGCCCCTGAGTTTAAAAATTCTTTCCATTGCCGAGATCATCTTTCCGGCACGGAGCAGCTTGGTTCGATCTATCTTGTCCCACGCTCCCGATTCAAGAAAGCCGGCGGGCGTCAAGCCTTCGGGCAGACCCTCGTTCTTATATTGTTCCAAGGCATAAAAGAGGATGCCTTTCTTTTCAAAGACTTCATCAAACTGGTCTTCAAGCGTCATTTTCCCATCGATAATTTTGTGGCACATGGAACGTATCTGAAAGAGCCGACCCGCAAAATCCTCTAAAATCAGGTCTTCCCGGATGGCTGAAAGCATGATGACGGACAGCACGAAAAACGCATCAAAAAGGTTTTTATCCTTTGGGAAAAGAACGTTCCGGAGTGCAGCGAGAGCAATTTCCCCCCTCAAATTCCGGTAGAGAAGACTGTGATATTTCACCAGGAAGATCAGGAAAAAATTCGCCTCTTTTGAAAAATGATAGCGTGTTGCAACCTTTTCCTTCTCCAGAAACATCGCGCCTGTATCGGCGATGTCTGCCGGGTTTATGAGATCCCTGTATCTTTCCCGCAGTTCGGGGACCCTGCCGATATCCTGAAATAGAAAAGATTTTGTGAGGGCATCAAAAAGATCCGGATAATCCCTGAGACTGTTGACAATATTTTCAAGGTTTTCCAGCTGGGTTTCACTGATTCCCACGATTCCGGTGGCCATGGGGCCGAATTCTTTCTGCGCCAGACTGTGAAGGAATTTTTCATCCTGAAAGTTCTGTTTTTCATGGGTGATCAGTGCCTGGAATTTCTTGGCGGCGGCCATGATATAAACCGTGACGGGAGAAGTAAGGTAAAGCTGCCCGGAAATGTCAAGATCCTTCAATGCCATAAATTCAGGAATCAGAAAGTCCAGGATCGTGGGGGCGTTGTGATAAAGGAGATCAAGGTCTGAAAAAAGGCGCGAGGGGCTGAAGAGAACAAGGAGCAGGTTGTCTTTGAGGTTTTTCCGCAACCGCAAAATCCTTTCAACCCATCTCTTGTGCCTCGAGGGCAGCTTAGAGAAAGAATGGCTTCCTTTCAGAAGCCTCTGGTGACTCTTATAAAAGGCTTCCAGGCCGGAAAAGAATATTTCAAGCCTGCGGAATTTTTCTACAGGAATATGGGCTGCCTCAATGCCGTTTATCTCCTTCAACAGGCTTTCGGTACGTTCAATGTTTCCCTGGATATCCTGAAAATGCAATTCGAGCGCTTTTGTCTTTTCGTCAATCCTGAACTGGAAACCGGTTCCTGTCACAAAAGAAAACTGATGTTGGTCCAACTGGTCCTTGAAATGTTTGAGCATCGGCAGATCAAGATGTCTGATATTGATAAAACCGGCCTCCTGCCCCACTGTTCGTATCCGATCTTCAACGGTCTCCATCTCCACATCAGCCAGTACGGGATTAAAATTGATGATCTCTCCATGGGCAAGATGAACGGCTATCCAGAGAAGGACGAAAACGTTCCGGCTATCCATTTGCTGAAAGAGGTGCCCGGTCCCGTGAAATTCCATTTCAAGGAATCTCCGGTAAAACACCGGGTGTTGAAGGGGATCGAACGCAAAGTACATTTCCTCAAATTGGTTAACCGTTTTCTGGAGCCTGATCACATTTTCTATTCTGGCCAACTTTTCTTCGTCATAATCAGCGAGGGCTTCTTTTTGCATCCGGCCCTTTTTTCTCAATTCAGGCCAGCCAACCAGAAACTCCGCATAATTCATCATCATCAGCACTTTTTGAATAATTTTGTTATACACTCCCCCCATGGAAGAGATTTTTTCCTCAAGAAGGTCATCCCAGTCCAGTTCTTCGTTGATAATGACCCGCACCGTTGATTCATAAAGGGAGAAGAGCTGCACGACTTCTTCTCTGCTGAGAACTTTTCCCCTGGCTGCTTCCGTCTCGGCCAAGGTCATCAGACGGCAGTAACGAAAAAGATTCAATGCCTGTTCCTGGTCGTATTTCCCAGCCATATCGGATACCGGTTTGAGGGATTTCTCACTTGCCTTGCCGGAAATGATCCTTCCATATGGGGTGTGTCCAAGCACAATAAGAAGAATTTCTTCCACTTCCGGACGAGTAAACCCGAAAAAAGCCAGGACGGAAAGGTTTTGAATCAAAGCCGTTCGGGGGCCCTCTATTTCATCAGGATTCAGGGAACTCCGTATTCTCTCCAGCAGGCCTGCCTTTCCCATCAGTTTTATGACATGCCCAAGGGCGCTGTGCCTTCTTCGTCTGTTTTCAAAAGGTTGTTTCAGCCGATCACTGAGGCTTCTNGGCAGGGAATTGGTTTCGCTGTTTTTTATTCCCGCAAGAATTCGTAAAGTCCGAATGACATACTCAAAGGAATCTTTGTAATCAGCCACAAGCGCTGCGGAACATCCCATAAGGTTAGAGGAAGCAACATCGTTTTCAACGGTTGCGATGACCGGGTTTATGGCTTTCTTCTGTCCCAGGTAGGTCATGAGGAAATCCGGCGTATAACCGTCCCAGGAAAATCTGCCCTGCCAGTCATTTTTAACGATTTCGGGAACGGCCGGTCTGAGAAATATTTCATCAAAAAAAACAGAGAAGATTTTTGGCCATGCCTTTTCCTGGTTCTCTAAGAATGGGTGGTCGGTGAAGGGAGTGTTCAGATAGGGCAGTGCGGAGATTTCATCCAGGGAAAGCTCCTCGAAAGATTTCTCCCCCAGCAGGCGATCTAAAACATCCTGTTCCATATAGGGAGAGCCCAGGTATTTCTGCAAATCATACAGGCTGATGTGTACTTCATGGTTTATCAGCTCATAGCGTTTTCTTGTTTTAAATATATGGCAGAATAAGGAAAAACTTTTTTCCTCTTGTTCGTTTTTGAAGATCATCTTTGTTGTTTTCGCGGTCTTTTCCACAAAATGGTCTGCGATAACAAAAATTTCACCATCTTGTTCAAGCAGTTTAAAAACTTTCCAGAGAACGTAAATACCATACTGATAAAAACGTTTCTTTGAAAAGGCCTCCTTTGTGAGGTAACTCAATTCTTCCATGAGGAAGATGTCGCTCAGATCGCTCATGATAATGACGAGGTCGAGTTTTTGATCAAAGTTTCTTATCTTTTCGAGAGAATCCAGTATCACAAAATGGTGTTCCTTGAAACGGAGAGCGAGTTCATGAAGAATCAACTCGTCCTGCCGAGACAAAATCCCGATAGAGTGATATTCTTTCAGATATTTTTTTCTATGGAAACCAATAACTTTACTGATCTCATCCACCCTGGACCGGGTGCGGGTGATCGTATTGGAGATGAGATGAACGGGAATAAGGTAGTACGGTTTGCCAAATCTGGAAAACCGGATCAACAACCCCATTTTCCGATAAATTTCATTAATTTCCTTATAATGGACTTTTATTTCTTCAGGTTTTTCAAGGGATATGGACTGCAGGTTTCTGATTTCTTTGGGTCTGAGCCGGTCAAAATCTTCAAAAAGTCCACAGCCGTAAGCATTGCCGCCAAACCTGCTTCGAAGCTGGGACGGGTGTTTAAGGGAAACGAACGTGCCTACCGGAACGTGCAGCGGATTAATCCCGAAGACTTCAAAATCCTCGGGCTTTATGAACTGGAACGGGCCTTCCTGCCGGAAGACCTTTTCGGGAAAGGCGTAAATAGGTTCCATTTTAGACTTTGTTAAAGGGATAACTGCACAGACCGGGTTCAGATAGGCTGGGATCTTTCCGAAGCGGTTCGGCGGAACCCTCCCGCACAATGCGCCCCTCCTCCAGCAGATAGAAGTAATCGGCGACTTGCAGAGACATGTTCATGTTCTGTCCGCCCAACATAATCGTCTTATCCTGTTCCCGGTTCAGGCATTGCAATACCCGAAAGATTTCTCCCACAAGCAGAGGCGCCAGACCTAATGAGGGTTCATCAATAAGAAGGAGTTCCGGGTGCGACATCATTGCCCTGCCGATGACTGCCATCTGAAGTTCCGCGGCACTGCACCGACCGGCAAGGACCTTCCTGCGTGACAGGAGCGCAGGGAAGTAGGAATACACCATGTCAAGCTCCTTTCTGTAGGGTTTTCCCCTGCGAGCGGCTGTGCCCACCCTCAGGTTTTCCTCTATGGTCAGATGTTTAAATTCCTGTCTCCCCTCCAGAACCTGAATCATTCCTTTTTGAATGATTTCTTCCGGCGGCAAATGCAGTATCTGTTCTCCTTTGAATTTTATAGATCCTCCGACAACCTTTCCCCCCTCAAAGCTGAGTAGACCGGAAGCGGTTTTTAATGTGGTCGTTTTACCGGCGCCTTTCCTTCCAAGCAACGCAACAATCTGTCGTTCCTTGACAATCATGGAGATTTCTTCCAGCACCTGGATACTGAGAGGGTAAAAAGCGCTTATGTGTCGAATCTCAAGCATGATATGGGTACCGGATATTGGGTATACCACTTAACGAAGTTTATCAGAAAGGCCAGTGCCTGAAAACGGATTTTGTTCTTTCCCAGATGGTCGAAATACCTTTGGGTTTTACTGTGATAAAAAGAACAATAAACCCTCCATAAAAGAATTCACGGATCGGGATCATCGCAGTCACGGCCCCGGTTTCCAGAAAAACTTTTGCCAGCACACCAAGCAACTCGTTGAGGAAAACAATGAATATGGATCCAAAGACTGCGCCGGGAATGCTTCCCAGGCCCCCTACGACGATCATTGCCACAAATTCCATGGACATCCCCATACTGAAGAGTCCCGGAGAAATTTCCCTGGCATGGTAGGCGAACAGAGCGCCCGCAAAACCGGCATAGAATGAACTTATGGCAAAAGAGAGAAGCTTGTATCTGAAAATGGGTATTCCCATTCCTTCGGCGGCTGTTTCATTGTCTCTTATGGCAACGAATGCCCTTCCGAACCTGGTCCTCATCAGGTTCGCAGCCACCCAGATCATGGTTGCAAGCGCGATGAACACCACAAAATAAAAAGGCGTCCCTTGAGTGACGGAAAGAGGCCCTGATTCCCCCGCCGTGATTGCGATCCCTTCCGCCCCTCCGGTAAGTCCTTTCCAATGCAACAGCACGTATTCTATAATCAACTGTCCGCCAAGGGTTATGATACAAAGATAGAGATTCCTGAGCCTTGCAGCGGGAAAACTGAGGATGATGCCTACTGCCGCAGCAAGTATGGCGGCAAACGGAATGGTTGCGAAGAAAGGAAAACCTCCCCTGGATCCAAGAATCGCTGCGGTATACGCCCCAATTCCAAACAAAGAACCATGGGCCAGAGAAAGTTGTCCGGTAAACCCTGTAAGGATATTCAGTCCCAGAGCAGCCATGGCATAAATCCCCATGAGGCTGAACAAGTTAAGGGTCTGAATTCCGAATGAAGAAGGAATAACAACGAACAGAAGGATAAGGCTGATCCATACCCATAACCGGCCGAAATCGGTTTTGAACAGGAAAAGCTCATCCTGATAGGTTTCTTTAAAGCTGCCGCATGGATGGAACTGAATTTTTCGCATTTGTTCTGTTTTCTTTTACGTCGCCTTTATTGCCAGGATCGTTTTATTTCGGCAGTCCCGAAAAAGCCGCCGGGTTTCAGTGCAATCATGAGAAAGAGTGCCACGTAAGGAACTATTTCCCCAAATGAGGCTGAGATATACCCTTTTGTCAAGGCTTCCAATACACCGATCAGAATACCGCCCAGGATTGCTCCCCCAATGCTGTTCAGACCTCCCAGTACCACAACAGGGAAAACTTTCAGACCGATGAAGCCTAACTCCTGGATGCTCGCATTGCTCACCATTCCAAGGGCGATGCCGGCGATGGCGCAGAACATCGCTGCAATAGCCCAGGACAGGGCAAGCACCCTCTTTACGGGAACGCCTAAAGCGAGGGCCGCCGCCCGGTTTTCCATGGTGGACCTCATGGTAATTCCGAACAATGAACCCTTCAAGAAAAGACCGAAAAGCACAAAAAAGAGCACACTGAAGATGAAAACCGCAACAGAGGGGGCCGGGATAGACACGGTTCCCCAGGTGACGGAAAGCGCTTGGCAAAACTGCGCGGAATACCCACCCAGATTCATCCCGGGTAAAAAAGCGAAGATGCTCTTGAAAATCAGTGCCAGACCAATGGTCAGGATGGCGCCATGGATCGGTTTTGATTCCATAATGGAGCGATGAAAGCTCTTCTCAATCAACAACCCGATGGCAAAGGCCCCCGTCAGCGTCAACACAAAAGAAAAAAGGTTGGGCAGTCTCCCCCAGGAAGAGAGGGCAAGAAAGATAAAGGCGGCCATGGCCATGAGCCCACCGTGTGCAAAGTTGAGAACAAGGCTGGTGCGATAGATCATGACGAAGCCGATAGCGGCCATGGCGTAGAGGACCCCAAGGGAAACGCCATTTATCAGAACTTGAAGAAAAAACTCCATTACGGAAAAACCCTCTCCATGGTCATACGTCCAGGATTCTTACCCTGGTTTCCATATCGCAGACTGTACAGTCCCTGTTACGTATCTTGCCTTTTACCGGCAGTTCGCTCCGATCCGCATAAATTGCCTCAACCATCTCTTTGTATACCTCTAAGACCACATCTCTTTTCACCTTGCCCGTTCGCGTCAGTACATGGTCATCCTCATCCAACATTTTATAGAGAAGAATCATTCTCAGTACTTTCATTGTGTCCGGGAGGGCCGTGTTGATCTGAGCGATTTCCTCTCGAATCAACTGCTCAATGTCACTTTGAAGAGAAAGCTCTTTATAACTGTGACAGGGGATGTTTCTTGCTTCAGCCCAACCACCCGCATTCTCGAAATCAATGTTGATAAGAGCCGCCAGGTAGGTTTGACCTTCACCCAAGACAACGGCTTCCTTGATATAAGGGCTGAATTTCAACCTGGCTTCAATAAATTCCGGAGAAAAATTTCGTCCCCCATCGGTGCTCATGGCTTCCTGTTTGCGCCCGATAATCAGCAACTGACCTTTTTCATCGAACCGTGCAACGTCTCCTGTATGAAGCCATTCGTCCTTCAAAGAATCCGTGGTTGCTCCCCCATTTTCATAGTACCCTTCGAAGTTGGCCTTGCTCAGGACCAGGATTTCCTGTCCGTCCGTCAGGCGTACTTTTGTTCCGGGAAAAGATTGATACGCCGCTCCGGTCATCCCTGTTTTATCTAAATGAATGGGAAAAAAACCGCACGTTTCAGTCATCCCATAGCACTGTTGCAGATTTAATCCGATGGCCTGAAAAAAACGGATCATTTCAGGATCAACAGGGGCGCCTCCCACATAGGCAACTCGTATGCTGCTGCCTCCAATACGATCGAGGAGGGGAAGGAAAATCATTCTCCCGGCAAGCCATTTCAGAATCCTGAGTCTTACTGAAACGGAACGGTTCTCTGTTTCCAGGTTCAATATCTCTGTTGCGATTTGATGCGACCAGTTAAAAAGACGCTGCTGGATGGCGCCTGCATCTTGGATCCTGACCCGGATACTTGATGCCAGATCTTCCCAGAAATTGGAGGATTCCATCATTACTTCCGGACCCAGATCTCTGAAATCATCCATGGCTGATTCAGGAGATTCAGGGAAATTTATAACCAGCCCGCCACAAAGCGTAATCCCGACACCCCACATCTGGTCGATAATCCATGCCGTCTTGTTCATGGACATCCAGTTGTCTCCCATTCCTATGGGCGCATTTTTGATCCAACTGCACGCCATATCCGTAAAATTGGCATGGGAGAGCATGACGCCTTTCGGAGTTCCGGTTGTCCCGGAAGTATACATCACCAGGGCGATGTCTTCCGGCTTCCCTTCCCAGAGTTCCTTGATAAACAGGTCAGGCTGTTCTCTGTCCAGTTCCTCTCCTAATTCGAGCAGCTGGCTGAAACTGACCAGCCACGGATCATCCTCGTAAGGACTCATTCCTGTAGGATCAACGTAGATGATATGTTCGATAAAGGATAGTTCGGTTTTCAGCGCTAAAAGTTTATTTGTCTGTTCCTGGTTCTGCGCAATCACAAAACCTGCCTTGATGCGGTTTAGATCTTCTGAAAGCTCCTCCGCGGCAGCCGATGCAAACATGGGGAAAGGCGCCGCCCCGGCGGATTGGATTCCTAATTCTCCAAACAGCCATTCGGGACCGTTGTCAAGGATCAGCCCAACGTTCTGCCCCCTCTTAAGTCCTAAAGAGATCATGCCGAGAGCCGTGAATTTTGTGAACGTGAGATATTCGTTCCAACTGTATTTCTTCCATATACCGTAGGCTTTTTCTCTCAAAGCCACCTTTTCAGATCCCAGCCGGTCGGTCTGTCTTGACAATATCTGGGGAAGTGTGTAGCGGGGCATGGAAGCGACAGCTTCGCTGTCCATTCGTGAGATTTTTTTGTTGTTGGTCTTCATCAGAGACTTGCCGCCTTAAACGTCCCCATGATAGGCTTTTATGACATGGGGATGGTTCTGTACAAAATCAGGAGACCCTTCTGCGATCTTGACGCCAAAATCAAAAACAGCCACCCTTTCTGATATGCTCATGACCATGGACATGTCGTTCTCAACCAGGATGATGGTAAGATCATATTCTTCATTCAATTCTATTAAGAACCTGGCCATGTCTTCTTTTTCTTCCATGGTCATCCCGGTAAAAGGCTCATCCAGCAGGAGAAGCTTCGGCTCAAGAGCCAGTGCACGACCCAGCTCTACGCGCTTTCTCATGCCGTAACTCAACGAACCGACAGGCCGTTTTCGAATGGGCTGTATTTCCAGAAAATCGATCAGATTCTCGACTACTTCCAGGTGATGTGCTTCCTCTTCCCGCACATCNCGGAGAAAAAAAGATGCCTTTCCCAAATGATATCTTGAATGTATATGGCGTGCCAGGCGCATATTGGCCAGCACCGAACTGTCCGGATAGAGTTCTACATTCTGGTGGGTACGGGCTATTCCGAGTCCGGCAAGTCGGTGAACCGGGAGGGAAGTGATTTCATTTCCGTTAAAGAATATCTGACCATTCCGGGGTCTGAAAATACCGGTAATGCAGTTTAAAAGGCTGGTCTTTCCCGCGCCGTTGGGACCGATTATGCCAACCAACTCACCGGTCCGGACCGAAAGGTCTATTTTACTCAAAGCGGCAATACCGCCCAATGACAGTGTAAGATTCTTCACTTCCAGATCCGCCAATCTATCCTCAGGCAGTGTCGAGGCGAAAATATTTGGTTCACCGCGAAAGGCTTTCATAGGTTAACAGGCGCCTTCTGATGTTCCGGAACCCAGAACATATGGAAAAAGAAAAGGATATTGGCGTTCATTGGATCAAGCAGTTCTGAGAGCAGGCGACGTTCCATGTTCAGCCTTTTTCCCAGGATTTGAAAAGGAATGGTATGCAACTTCAACTTTCTTGTCAAGAAGTAAGTCAGGACATCAGGGGACGGGAATTGTGCCTTTCCCCTCCTTCAAAAAGAAGCCGGCCGAACTCTTCCGGAGGAAAAGGCTTGACACCTCATTATGGGAATGCTATCAGAAAGCGTATGAATGAATAGTCATTCATAAATAAGAAAGATAAAGTATGGGAAAGAAAAAAAGCAACGAAAAATATCACAGGATCATTGCCGCCGCTACCACCGTGTTTGCAAAAAAGGGCTTTTATCAGTCAAAAATAAGTGAAATTGCAAGAGAAGCACAGGTTGCAGATGGAACTGTTTACATCTATTTTGAAAACAAAGACGACATCCTGATCTGTCTCTTTGAAGAGCAGATGCAGATGGTCCTTGACAACATGAGGGGTCATCTTGCCGGAATAGACGACCCTGTAAAAAAGCTTGAGAAATTTGCCATGACCCATTTGGGACTGATTGAAGGAAACCCGGATGTAGCTGAAATCATTCAGGTCGAATTACGGCAGAGCGGCAAATTCATGAAAGAATATCGTAATGAAAAGTTTCTTCAGTATCTTGACATTATTGAAGATATTATAAAAGAAGGCCAGGAAAAGGGGATTTTCAAGAAGGAAATCATCCCCGTTGTTGCAAAGAGGGCATTTTTTGGAGCACTGGATGAAGTTTCCCGATATTGGGTATTGTCAAGTCGGAAGCAATATGATATTCGGATAACCGCCGAACAGATCAGTGGTTATTTTCTGTCTGGCATCATGGTGAATTCGCAAGGGTAATTCTTACGATAGTCGCACGGGATACCGTGTGGCATAAACAAAAATTTCCGGAGTTTCATCCCAAATTATTTGGAGGAAGGAGGACAAAGTGAACATTATAGTTTGTCTAAAACAGGTACCGGACACTGAAACCCAGATCAAGATAGGATCAGATGGCGTGTCTATCGCAAGCGATGACGTAAAATGGGTAATGAATCCCTATGATGAGTTTGGCGTTGAAGAGGCCTTGAAACTCAAAACAAAATTCGGGGGTGAGGTCACGGTTGTGGGACTTGGCCCCAAGAGGGTCACTGAATCGATCCGCACTTCCCTGGCCATGGGGGCCGACAAAGGCATTCTGATCTGTGATGACGCACTGGAAGGCAGCGATACACTTGCCGTTGCAAAAGCGATTGCTGCAGCCATCAAAGAAGTGGAATATGACCTCATTTTCACCGGCCAGCGCGGGGTTGACGATGACCTTGGACTCGTCGGGGCATCTGTCGCTGAAATGCTGAATATCCCGCAAGTATCTTTAGCCATTAAGGTGGATGCGGCTGAGGATGGGAAATCGATCAAAGTATCAAGACCTGTTGAGGGGGAAACGCTTGTCATAGAGACTTCTCTTCCAGCCCTTGTCACGACCCAGAAGGGTTTGAATGAGCCGAGGTATGCTTCCTTGCCGGGAATCATGAAAGCAAAGAAAAAACCTCTTGCCGAAAAAACACTTTCAGATCTTGGGCTGGATGCCGCTGAATTCGGCCTTGGCGCAAGAAAGATAAAGATACTGGGATTGACGCCTCCACCGGCAAGAGGAGAAGGCAAAATTATTGAAGGGGAAAGTCCTCAGGATAAAGCTGCTGAACTGGCCAGACTGCTCCATGAGGAGGCCAAAGTATTTTAATCAGAAGCCTCTCACTAAACCTCCAAAGTTTGGCGCAGAGTTACCGGCGAAAAGATCTGTTTTTATTTTTCAAGGAGATACGATATGGCACAGGGAGTATGGACAATTGCTGAGCAGAGAGAAGGAGAGCTCCGTAAAATCACCTATGAAATGGTGAGTGAAGGAAGGCGCCTGGCGGATGCCCTCGGCCAGGAACTGACAACGGTTTTGCTGGGTTCCGATATCAAGGATAAGGCCGCGGAACTGGCGAAATACGGCGCGGACAAGGTTATTGTGGCAAGCGATCCAAGGCTGGAACCTTACACTACGGATGCGTATGTTGCCGTGATTTCAGAACTTGTAAAGGCAGGTGATCCGGGCATTCTCATACTGGGCGCGTCTGTTCAGGGAAAGGATCTGGCCGCAAGGCTGGCTGCCCGTCTGAATGTGGGCATGGCACAGGACTGCACTGCCCTTGCGATTGAGGACGGCAACCTGGTGGCAACCCGACCCATTTATGCGGGAAAAGCCTATGCGAAGCTGACTTACGAAAACAGCTTTCCACAGATGGCCACGGCCAGGCCCAATGTAATGAGTATCATTGCACCCGATGAATCAAGAACCGCGGAGATTGTTGATGCTTCTTTCAGTCTCGCAGATGATGCACTAAAAACGAAGGTGGTTGAAGTAACCAAGGATGTAAGCGGCAAAGTGGATCTCACCGAGGCGGATAAGATTGTATCCGGCGGTCGAGGAATGAAAGGCCCGGAGAACTATAAGATTCTGGAAGATCTGGCAGACCTGTTAGGCGCCAGTGTGGGTGCATCCCGTTCCGCGGTGGATGCCGGCTGGAGACCTCATACCGACCAGGTAGGGCAGACCGGCAAGGTGGTTTCTCCAACCCTGTATATTGCATGTGGAATTTCCGGCGCCATACAGCACCTGGCCGGGATGAGTACTTCCAAAGTGATTGTGGCCATCAATAAAGACGCTGATGCCCCCATATTTCAGAAAGCGGATTATGGGGTGGTTGCAGATCTTTTTGACGTTGTCCCGGCTCTGACGGAAGAAATAAAAAAATACCTTTAAAAGGGCCTAACATCATTCCGGGCTTGTCCGCTGACTTTTTGGCGGGCTTGACCCGGAATCCTGTTATTCAACCGTGAACCGGTAAATGGGGCTTGGTTCTAACGTGGTCCATTAGATTTATTTTCTTACTCATAATCTCAATCGTAATCATAATCAGGCAGCTCTAAAATAGGCTGTAAAAGAGTAAGATTATGATCACGATTAAGATTATGACTTTCCGAACGTACTCTCGACTAATTGGATCAAGTGGGCGAAATTAGAACCAAGCCCGGTAAATATAACCCGTGAACGGTTTTTTTCAGGCCGTCTCAGCATAATTTTTCATTGACAAAAAGAAAAATCTGGATAAACTGATATATTGTTTTTTTGGCGGTGTAGCTCAGGTGGTCAGAGCATGCGGCTCATATCCGCAGGGTCACTGGTTCAAATCCAGTCACCGCCACCACAGAAAAAAAGATCCACATACGTTGACATATTTTCAACCGACCTTATTTTCAAGATCAAGAAGCGAGTTTTTTTGATCAAACCCCGGTAAGCAGGAAAAGGCGGCTCCATTGGTGTGGGTTGATGGACCGAAGCAGTAACGGAAGATGAGCACACCCGCTCTGTAGCCGCTTTGTACTTTGGCATGAGCTTCCACAATGACCTTTTTCGAACCCCACCAGCTTATGACCTTGAGCGATGCCCTTGACATTGCCGAAGACGCCACAGGCAACCATTTCAAGTTCTCACTGGGGCAATGGAAAAATCACCGATATGACGTAAAAACCCTTTCCTCCATGGACGGTTATGAGGTCAATCCTGTGGCTTTAGCGGTATTGAACAAGGGAAAGACAATCATGGACGGGTTTGGGTCGAAAGCAAAAAACCTCGATTTTTATCTTATATGCCTGCAGGATCCTTTGATCCTCAAGGTCCTGGAGAGGGACAGGAACCTGTCTCTCATGGCGCTTCTTGTGTATGTATTTACACATGAACTGGTACATATTGTGAGATTCTGTAATTTTTTTCAGCGATTTGATGCCCACGAAGAGGAAAAGATCAGAGAGGAAAAGGTTGTACACCGGACTACTTTTGAGATATTGCGGAAGCTTTCCCTGCCAAGTCTTGATTATGTCCTTGATTCTTATGAGAATCACAGAATGTGCAATCTGCTCTTTTGAAGAAAGCAAGACTGAGGAGGTTTAAGAATGCCGATTTATGAATACGAATGCGAAAAATGCGGTCACCATATGGAAGCAATACAGAAGATATCAGATGCCCCTGTGAGCGAATGCGAACTCTGCAACAGCGGCGTGAAAAAGCTTATTTCCCAGAGCACGTTTCATCTGAAAGGTACCGGCTGGTATGTTACCGATTACGCCTCCAAGTCTGCCGGGGTTTCAGGCGCGGCGAAAAGCGAATCTTCCGAGGGCGTAAAAAGCGATAGTTCCCCTTCGGAAAAATCTGAGGCGAAACCAAAATCCGCAAGTTCAGAAAATAGTACATCGGATAGTCCCGGCAAAAAGACTACTTCTGCCGGCTCGTCCAAAAAAAAGGAATAACTTATGTATCTAAGGGATAGCGGAAGAGTACAGGACCAGTTGATCAAGAAACTTGAAAGAAACGAAAAGCAGCGATCCTTCCAACAGGGAAGGTTTTTCAGGTTTCGGATCATGGAAATCCATAACAGGCTATGCCAGACGCTGCTTCAAGAAAGAGTTGTGGAAACTGACAACGCCGGTGCTTTTTCTGATTCCATTCTAAAAGGTTTGAAGAAGGCCCTGAACAGTTCAGAATTTGATTTCAAATATTTTATTTCGCCCATACGGGATCTTATTCTCCGCCCCAACCCTTATTCCCTGTATATGACTCAGTACCTTATGGAGGTTCTCATAGAAGAACCTTTTATTATAGATATCTTCGGCACGGATGAGGATATCTATCACATAATCAACAGAGTCATCAGCCAGATCAGTCTCCAGTTTGAAAAGATGGAAAAGGATATCGTAACACAGCTGGGAAAGACCAAATCGTTAAAACAGGGCTCGGTTGAGTATGATATCGCGTTGGATGAACTGCTTAGAAAAAAAGTCGGAATTCCAGAAAAATAGATAGA
>DUZB01000047.1 GCA_013349725.1 Deltaproteobacteria bacterium
TTGGGAGTTCGCAGGCATCTCGGTAGGCTTGAAGTGGGGGAGAAAAACTGTAATCGGGCAGTGGCAGGTCATTCAGGTCCGAGACCAGAGGTCGATCCGCACCCGCGATGATTTCGTTGCCCCGATGAAAAGTAATTCCCGCTATTCCGGATTCGTCATCACCGTTCGCATAGGCTGCAACGAGTTCAGGGAAGATCGTTTCCCCTTCGCCCCGTACCATACAGTCGATGAAAGGAAAGTTTTCGAGAGTTGCTTTGTCGGCAAAGGAAACATTGTGTCCCCCGAAAACGATCTTGACATGAGGGTCCCGGGCCCTTATTCTCCTGGAAATCTGAATAGCAGGGGGAAATGTGGTGCACTGGGCCGAGATGGCCACCATATCCGGGTTTTCGCCCAGAATGAGTTCAGCCGATTCGTCATAAATGTTTTTCCCCATGGACAAGGTATTCCGGCGAATGGCCAGAACAAGGTCAAGAAGGACAATCTCATGCCCGGAATTCTTGATGGAAGTGGCAACATTGATCAGGCCCAGTGGCGGAAGATTGTACATGCCTTGCAGATAAAAGGGCGGAAAAACCAGGACGATTTTCATGGAATCCTTTCGTGTGTTTCTGCTGGTTTCACCAGTCGTACATTTTTTTTGGAGAGCTCCATAGTCCACTCCAAATCGCCAGTACGGCTTTTTTGGAAAGGTCTTCAAGTGACAAAAGGACAACTTTTTTCTCCAGTATAAAGGGAGAATCGACTTCCGTCAAATGGTCCTTTCGTCAGGTGGCCTTTTTTGGTATGGTTTTGCGCGAAAAGAGGCAATGCATGACAAAAGACACTGAGAACGGTTCAGATATGAAATTCTTCGTTGACGGCCATGTGGATCTTCCATATTTTCTGATGAAACCCGGCTATGAAGGATCGTTCCGGGACCTGAAGGAAGGACCGTTCACTTTCCATACGGCGATGGCTTCCGGGGTAAGGCTTTTCTGCACGGCTATCTATTGCCGGGACTTGTTCAACGGAAAAGAATCACTCAAGCATTATCAACAGGTTTTAGACTTTGCCCAACGCTCCCTGGAACCCTTGAAAATCCTTAAAAATAAAAAGGATCTTGACGAACTGCAAAATCATCCCGAGGATCTCGGGACGTTATTTCTTCTGGAAAATGCGGATTGCCTTGCCGGCAATATTTCCCAAATTGACACGCTGAGAGAAAACGGGGTTTTTGCGGTTGGTTTGACCCATGCGGGTGGGAACCGCCTGGGTGATGGAAATGGTATCCGATTTTCGCGGGGACTCACGGATGTTGGAAGGGAGGTCGCCAGGATCCTGGGTGAAAAGAGGATTCTCCTGGATGTGGCCCATCTTCATCCTGCCTGTTTCTGGGAGTTACTTGATCTCGTGGAGACCCCCATGATTTCCTCCCATACCGGCATCAGGGAAATCTTTGACATTCAGAGAAATATCGATATGAAACAGGTTCGCGAGATCTTTCAAAGGGGAGGCATGGTGGGAATCACCATGAATCCGGAGATGCTGGCGCCCGAAGGAAAAGCGGAAGTCAGGAGCGTCTTTAATCATCTGGATATGGTAGTGCAGAAATTCGGGCCCGATGGGGTGGGAATAGGTTCAGACCTTTGCGGTTTCGATGCTTCCATCAAAGGGATGGAAAACATTACCGGCATAGGGCTTCTGGTCGATGAAATGATGAATCACGGTTATGGCGGAAGCGCTGTGGCGAAAATCATGGGCCGCAACTGGCTTGGCATCTACAGTGGGATTCTTGCGGTGGAAGTGTAGGCGGACATCGTAGTAAAGGAGAATCGTATGAAAACAAAATGCATTGGAGTTTTGCTTGGAGTGTGGGTCGTTTTAGGTTTTTTTTCTTATAGTTTTGCACAGGTGGAATGGGTTGCCTCAGGGGCTCTGAAAGTTGGCGAGCCGATTCTTGATTTTACGGTCAGCCCTGATGGAAAGCATTTTTTTGTGCTTACCAAAGGAGGCGATATCTCCATCTATGACCGGGACGGAAAGCCCGTGGGAAAGATTACAACGGGAAAAGATGTGGACCACATCTCGGTCAGTCCGGATGGCGGGCAGATTTACCTCTCGGGTAAACAGACAGGAATAATTGAATGGTTAGACTTCGATTTTATTGTGGATATTAACCTTTCCGATTCCCCCCATAAAGGCCCTTCCGGGGCCCCTGTTGTCATCGCAGTTTTCAGTGATTTCCAGTGACCTTACTGTGCACGGCTGGCGCCGACACTTGAGCAGTTGCTCAAGCAGTACCCGGAAACGGTAAAGGTTGTTTTCAAAAACTTTCCCCTTAGCAGTCACAGATATGCTGAAAAGGCGGCTGCAGCTGCCCTTGCAGCCGGGCGGCAGGGAAAGTTCTGGGAATTTCATGATGAATTGTTCGAAAATTACAGAGTGATTGATGACAAGAAAATCAGTGAGATCGCCGGCGCCTTGAAGTTGGATGTACCACGGTTTGAAGCAGACATGCAAGATCCCTTGATTCTCCAGAAAATAACTGAAGACTACGAAGAAGGAAAGGGTATCGGGGTGACTGGTATTCCGGCAATATTTATTAATGGCAAGCGCGTGAAAAATAGAAGCCTGGAATCATTGAAGGACGTGATCGAAAGGGAACAAAAAAAGAAAGGCACTCCTTAAGAGCCTTGGCTCGCAGCAGAAATAAAAACGGGCATGCCAGGTATTCCGGCATGCCCGTTGTAAAACGGATACGAGTCTAAGCGACTGTTACGTTTGCTGCGGCAGGACCTTTCTGTCCCTGCTCGATATCAAAGGTAACGCGATCACCCTCGTTAAGAGTCTTGAACCCGCTAGCATTGATTGCCGAGTGATGAACAAATACATCGGGCCCATCTTCCTGTTCGATGAAGCCAAAGCCCTTCTGGTCATTAAACCACTTTACTGTTCCATTAGCCATAGTGACATCCCCCTTTCAAAAATTTTTCATCGTTCCAAGCTTCAGGCTGCCACTTTTGCAAATGGATCTTTCCCTTAGAACAAACAGATCCGTCAGAAACGAGACGGGCCTTTCATAATTTTCTGATGGTAATAAACCTCCTATGCAATGTCAAGCATAAACCACCGTTAATTCGCAATTTGGTTTTTTTTCAAACAGAACGCAGCACCAGGGAGCAGATTTATTTGAAAAGTTTATCGTCCCCTACAATTTTCCTGATTAGTTCACGGTAATCTTCGGCGCCAGGCGAGCCTGGAGCAAATTCGAAAAGCGATTTTCCGGATGCTGGAGCTTCTGAAACGCGCACATTCGTGCGAATGGGGGTGCAAAGTTTCGTACCGTATATCTCCCGTAGTTTTTCCAGTATCACCTCCGATTTTTTGAGTCTCTTATCAAAAAATGTGGGTAGCACATATTTGATATCAAGCTCCTGTCTGTATTTTTTTATTGCACTGATGCTTGTGAGAAATTCGGTGAGCCCCTGCAGCGTCATGGCTTCGAGAGAAACGGGAACAAGCACTTCGTTTATGTAAAAAAAGGCGTTGACGGTCAGCACGTCCCAACCCGGAGAGGTATCCATGATGACATAATCAAACTGATTTTCCAAGGGGGTTAAGGCTTCCGACATGGTCATTTCCCCTCCAAAGTCTTTTCTGCTGATAAGGCGCTTCAGGCCCGCGAGGGATCTTCCGCCGGCAAGCAGGGACAGTTTCTCCCTGACTCTGTAAATGGTTTCCTCAGGAGTAAGTTCTCCGGTTACCAGCTCTGTCAACCCTGTTTTGGGCTTCACTCCCAGCATAAAGCTTGCCTGCCCCTGCGTGTCCGTATCAACGAGCAGCACTTTCTTCCCTGCGAGGGTCAAACCCACTGCAAGGTTGACGGCCGTTGTTGTTTTACCCACCCCCCCTTTGCTCAGGGAGACGGCGATCCTGCGAACGGAGCTGGATTTTTTCTCCGGGGCCGTTCCTCCAGAATCTACCAATTGAGGTTCACCGGTTCGCAACAGAATCTTTTTCTGGCAAGCCGTGCAACGGGCAGCCGTCGCATTTTCCGGAATCTTTTTTTCATCAATGTGGTGTTCTTTCTTGCACCATGGGCAGATGATAACCATTGCAGTCTCTCCCTTCAGTATTCATTATGAACCGGTTATTTTTGTTGTAAGTTTCCTGATCAGTTCGCTTTCGGCACCTTTTTCCTTGTATTCTTCCAGAATGGTTCTCAGTGCGAGATCAACGATTCGTGACTTGGTTACCTTCGATTTGGGTATGGAGGGGAAAAGCTCTCGCAATTCGGACTTGGTTTCGCCAAGTTCCTGTAAGACTTTTTCTGTCAGATAGTGGGATGCTTGTTTTCGCGTTGGTTTCCTTGTAGCTTTTTTTGCGGGAATCGAGTCTTTCTTGGGGCTCTTTGATCCATCTGAAAAAATTGCATCCAAGTTGATGATTTTGCACAACTCTTCCAGCCCTTCGATGACGTCCTCCTCGGAACCGCTCAGGATTTCGGCCAGTATGTCCTTTTTTTCTCCCTCATTTTTCATGTTGATCCGCCTTTATTCATGAGCAAGCGTTCCCTTAAGACTTCGTAAGAAGCTGAAAACGCTTCCGCCGTTACCTTCTCAAGGTCAATAAAATGCAATCCGCAAAGGGTTTTCCCCTCTCCATCATCTGAGACATGCGTAACCTGAGCCTGTACATCAAAAACCTGGTTGTCCAGGGTTAACGTCGCTTTAATCCGCTCCTTTTCAACGGGAAAATACTCCTCTCCTGTCTTGATTCGAAAAGCTACCCCACTGGCATTAATGTTGACCACAGGGTACACGATTTTTCCAATCCGGATCGAGAACCGGTCCGAATTCCTAACGGGAACTCGAAAATAACAACGGGTGACCTCTTTTTCAGGAGGACCTTTTCCGCCTGTGACTTCAAATTCGAGTCCAACCATCGCCTCTTTGCTCATTAAACTCCTCCTTTACATGTTCTCCGGTCCGCTCAAATCCCTAAGAATGCTGAACGAAAGATATCGCTTTGAAGAAGCTCCTGACCAGGGCCTTCCCCTGTAATTCTCCCGGTCTGCAGGACGTATCCCGTATCGGAGAGATCCAGGGCCTCGCGAACATTTTGCTCCACAAGAAGGATGGTCATCCCTTCTTTTTTCAGACGTCTGACCGTATCCAGCACCTCATCCACCAGGATAGGAGCAAGCCCAAGAGAAGGTTCATCCAGCATGAGAACCATCGGATTGGACATGAGCCCCCTCCCTATGGCTACCATCTGCTGCTCTCCTCCTGAAAGCGTGGATACCGCCTGAGCCTTACGTTCCTTTAACCTGGGAAAAAGATGAAAAACATACGCAAGATTATCCTCAAGTTTTTGTTTGTCTTTAAGAATAAAGCCGCCTAAATGCAGGTTTTCTTCCACACTCAGAGGCCTGAAGAGCATTTTTTCTTCGGGCACATAGATAATCCCCATCCGAACAATATCTTCTGTGGGAAGCTTTTGAATTTCTTTTCCGCGGAACAGGATTCTTCCTTCAAAGACTCTCTGTGATCCCATAATGGCTCTCAATAAAGTGGATTTTCCCGCTCCGTTGGAGCCTACAACACAAACGGTTTCTCCGGGACGTGCCTTCACAGACACACCATGGAGTACCGGTAGACCGGAGTAGCGAACCTTTATGTTATCAACTTCAAGAATGAATTCTCCCATATATGATCTTCAGTCCTTTGCAAGTCCTTCCTTATGCTCTCTGGCATATCTTTCCCCTAAATAGGCCTTTATGACAAGCGGACTTTTTGAAATGGTCTCAGGATCACCTTCTGCTATTTTTTCTCCATAGTCCAGTACAATAAGTCTGTGGCTGACCTTCATGACCAATTCCATTACATGTTCAATCAAAATAACCGTGATACCCATCTGCTCATGGATATGCTTGATGCCGGCCATGATTCCCTCTATTTCGCTGGGGTTCAAACCTGCAGCAACCTCATCGAGAAGGAGGAGTTTGGGCCCGGAACCGATAGCCGTTGCCATGGTAACCCGTTTCTGGGCGGCCACGGGAAGTTCGTTCACGAGATAATCGGAAAGGTCCTCAATGGCCATATTTTTCAAAATTTCAATGGCGTTCGCCTTCGCCCGAGATCGGAAACGGGTTCTCATGAAACAGCCGACCATCACATTTTCCAACACCGTCAGATCACCTGCCGCAACATACACCTGAAAAGTCCTGCCCAATCCGCGGCGAGCCACCTCATGCGCCTTGAGCGCGGTAATATCCTCCCCATCGAAGATGATTCGACCGGAAGTAATGGTATGAAGGCCTGAAATACAGTTGAAAAGGGTGGTCTTTCCAGCCCCGTTCGGTCCGATCAAACCCACCAGCTCGTCCTGCTCAAGGGCAAAGGAAATGTTGTTATTCGCCCTGAGACCACCAAAAACCTTTGTCAGGTTATGGACTTCCAGGAATGCCATTAATTCCGTTTCCTCCGCCGAAGCTTTTCCACAATACCCCACACTCCTCGAGGTTCAAAGGCGGAAATGAGCATGATGATGATTGCATAAAGGATCAGATCAATACCTACCAGACCTGCCTGGGCGCCAAGCCATTCTTTCAGATAACTCTTGAGAGGGATCAGGATGCCCGCCCCGATGATCGGCCCCCAGAGGGAACCTGCTCCCCCAAGCATGGCCATCAGGGCAATCAGGATGGAGATATCGAGGCTCATGGTGTCTTCAGGCTCTATGCTTTTGATGTAGCAGGCATGAAAAGAACCCACCATGCTGACAAAAGCCGTAGCGATGGCATAGGTCTTTATTTTCGCCCAGTGAACATTGATGCCCAGGGATCGCGCGACATCTTCATTGTCTTTGATGGAACGCAGCTGAAAACCTAATCTCGATTTGCGAAACCAGTTGATATACAGAATCCCGATGAAGAAAAAAAACAGAATAACATAGAAATAATAGATATCCTCCCTGAAAATAAGCCGCATGAAATCCGGGGGAGGATATTTAATGGGAGAAATTTCAAGTCCTCTGGCAGCTCCCACAAAGTCCCAGACTTCGAAGACGTCCTTCAAGACCAGGGAGGTGGCAATGGTGGCAATGGCAAAGTAGTGCCCTTTCAGGCGAAACAGGGGATAACCGATAATAAAGGACCAGCCCACGGAGAGGCAGACACCTATGGGCATGGAGAACCAGAAAGGGATGTCCCAACGGATGAGCATAACGGCAGTGGTGTATGCGCCGATTCCCACATACTGGGCCTTGCCAAGGTCCACCTGCCCTCCATAGCCGCCAATGGTGTTCCAGCCCATGCCGTAAAGGGAAAACATGAGGAACTGGATCATGGTGGCCATGGCGAAAGACGAATGGGGAAAAATGGGGAAAACAATAAGACCAATGCTTACCGCGCCGGCCACAAACATGTCCACACGGGGGAAATCAGAAAAATCGAGGGCGTTTTTTATTGCTTCCATCCGAACAGCCCCCTTGGTCGCAGGACGACAATCACAAAATAGGCCACATATACCCACATGTATTTAAAGGAGGTCATGGGAACATTCATCATCCATTCGGCATCAAATGTGTAGGAGAAAAAATCCCAGAATCCGGGAATTTCCGTGATGATTCCTACAACCAGTCCTGCGAAAAATGCGCCCGGTATGCTGCCGAATCCGCCTAACGCAACAATGGCAAAAGCAATCATGGTGAAGAGGAGGCCGATGAAAGGATTGACCGACCAGAAGTTGACGAGAAGCGCCCCGGCGATCGTGACGGAAGCTCCGCCGACACCCCAGGCAAGGGCATTCATTCGTTCCGTTGGAATTCCCATATAGCGGGCGCCCTGCGCGTTCAAAGCGGTGGCTGTCAGTGCCTTGCCAACTTTCGTTCGGTTCATCAACAGCCAGACGCCCAGGAAAGCAGCAACAGACAGTCCGGCCGCGGCAAGCTTGGTGGCCGGAACAATGATTCCCATACCCACATCAAAACTCTTTCCGACCAGGATGCCGGAATGAACGGCCCTGTCTTCGGAGCCGAAAATGAGCAGTGCCAGGTTTCTGAGAAAAAGCATCAACCCGAAGGTCCCTAACAATTGCGCCACCATGGGCCCTCTGAGAAGAAATTTTATGAATCCGAAATAGCAGATGACGCCCAGGAGGAAACCAACGGCTGCAGCCACAGGCAGGGTGAAGAGCGGATCGATCCCTAAACCCTGGGCGGTGAGGAGACCGGTATACATGCCGATCATCAGGAATTCACCATGGGCGAAATTCACAATGTCCATCACCCCGAAAATGATAGTCAGCCCTAATGCGACAAGGGCTAAAATCATCCCGATGAGCAGCCCGGCAAAAACAGATCCTACGAGGATATCCATGATAAACCAGAAACCTTGAAAGGACGTCCATCCCCCCTGACTACGATAGGAAAATGTTGAGGAGATGGACGTTTTGAGCCATTATTAAAATCCGGCAAATGGAAAAATCATATCAGCCGAAGATACGTCAAAGGGATAAACAATTTCCAGCCCTATATTTCCGTCTTTTCCCTTCTGATACTGGCCAATCAATCCGGAGCCCAGGACGTTCTGTCCCAATTCATCGCCCGAAGTGGAAAATTTTATCCCCTGCCAGGGCACAACCAGCTCCTTGCCGGGGATATACAGAGAATTGGCAGCCGCCTGGATGGCATCGGGTTTTGTGGAGCCGGCTTTTTCAAGTACGGCTACCCACGTCTGAAGGCCGGTAAAGGCCCTTGCCGAAGCACCGCCCAGGTCGTTCCCTGTCTGTTTCTTATACAGAGCGTTGACCTGGCCGGCCAGTTTCTTGATTTCAACCACTTTGGGGAGAAACACCGTCCGGGTCAATATGCCGTTGATACTGTCTCCAAGTGTTTCGCGGAATTCGGGTTTCTCAAATCCGGCATCCTGCCCCCAGATAATTTTGGGGCGGGCCTTCTGGGCATGAAGCGTCTTGACCATCAGGATGGCATCTGAAGTATACGAAGCAAAAAGCATCACGTCCGCCCTGGAGGCCTTGAGGGATCTGACTTCACTGGAAAGATCCGCCGATTTGGCTGCATAGAGAAGGGACTTTTTCAGATTGAATCCATATTCCCTGGCAAAATCCTGAATCAGTCCGGACACGTGGGAACCCCATTCGGTTTTTTCACACGCGGATGCCAGATTCATGATCTCTTCCTTCGGGACGGCGGCAACCCCCTTCACCTTTCCTTCTGTAAGGCCCACGAGTAATTCAAAAAGATCTTTGGTAAACCATTTGTCATGGGGAGTCGTCCGCCAGAACCATTTGAACCCTCTCTGGGTCAGGGAAGGGGAAGTGGAGGACCCGTTGATCATGGGGATGCCGTACTGTTCGCACACCGCACTTACCGTTTTGGTCACCGAGCTGAAATAACACCCCAGAATTCCGTCTACTTTATCGTCCAGGATGAGCTTTTTAGCCTGGTCGGCGCCGATCGTGGGATTCCCCTCGTGGTCTTTGAAGATGAGCTTTATTTTTGCGCCTCCAAGGCTTTTCACCCCGCTGTTCCGGGCCATGGTCATGGGCAGGTCAGGCATTACATTATTCGCGATTTCCGCCGCTAATTCCGCTCCGGCTCTGAGTTCCCGACCTGCCGCGGCAGCGCCTCCGGTAAGCGGATAAATGACGCCGATTTTTATTTCCTCCACGGCCGTTGCGCCGGTCGGCGCCATGAGCCCCATCACTGCCAGTGCACCAAAAACAAACATCCAGGTTTTCGCAAACTTTTTCATACAATACCCTCCTTTGTTAAAGTAAAGTCAGTCGATCATCCTTAAGATCCGAGACAAACATGTATCCCGGCGCATGGGTAATCACCAGAGGCAGATCTGTAGAGGTCGCAGCCAGTGTAGAGGTGACTCCGCACGCCCAGAACACCGGTATTTCGCCGGGCAGAATGCTGACAGGATCACCAAAATCGGGGACATCCAGATCCTTGATGCCAATCTCTTCAGGCGATCCCATGTGGACAGGCGCCCCATGGGTCAAATGAAAGCGAGTGGTCACCTGGACGGCGCGAACCGCCTGATCGGGTTTCATCGGTCGCATACTGACGACCAGCGGGGAGGAAAAAGGACCGGCGGCACTGCATTCGCGGTTTGTGATGTACATGGAGACGTTCTTTCCTTCCTCAAGATTCCTCACCGGGACTCCGGCATTCAGAAGGGCATTCTCAAAAGAGAAACTGCACCCGAAAAGAAAACTGACCATTTTTTCATGCGCCACATCATATACCTGATCGGCCTCATTTTTGAACTTTCCTCTTTCAAAAATCCTGTAAAGAGGCAGATCTGTTCGAAGGTCAGCGCCCTGTGCGATGTTAGGTTCCCATATCCCGGGTTCCAGTACGTCCAGAATTGGGCACGGTTTGGGGTTACGAACGCAGAAGAGGAGGAAATGGAAGGCCGCATCCTCGGGAAGCATGACGAGATTCGCCTGCACATACCCTGGCGCCTCCCCGGAGGTTGGTTCTTTCCATCGGCCATCTCTGATCTTTTTCCGCAGGCGAGAGGACGTCAATTCAGAATTCATGGCTGGTTTCTCCACGTGTGTCTGTTTATATAAGTGCTTTAGACTTTTTATTCATCTTACTTGTATTACAATACCTTTTTTCGAATGTGATCGATCCCTTTTTCCATTCGTTGCAGAACCTTTTTACTTCCGAGGACGTCCATCACCTCAAAGAGTCCCGGGCTTGCTGTTTTTCCCGTTAAGACCATTCTAAGAGGCTGGGCAATATTCTTAAAGGGTATATCCTGCTCCTTCAGAAATCCCGCCAAGCACTCTTCAAGGGCGTTCTTTTCAAAGGTTGCAAGTGCGGTAAGTTTCGGGTACAAACCTTCAAGGTAGGGCAGAATTTCGGGTTGCAGAAATTTTTTGTCTCCTTTTTCCTCAAACGTTATATTTTCCTCGAAAAAGAAACGTGCCGCTTCGGCCATTTCAACCAGGGTTTTGCTTCTCATTTTCAGGAGGGATGCCACTTCTTTCAGTTTTTCCGTATCCAGATCTTCAAAACCGATGCGTTGGAGAAAAAGTTCGAGTTCCCCGGCGAGAAAATCGTCTGAAGCCTCTCGTATATACTGTGCATTCAGGTCCAGAAGTTTCTCATAGTTGAAGACGCCGGCAGCTTTTCCAACGCTTTCCAAGGAGAATTTCTCCACGAGTTCATCAATGGTGAATTTTTCCTGGTCTCCATAAGACCATCCGAGGCGTACAAGTGCATTCAGCAGTGCATGGGGGAGATACCCCATTTCCCTGTATTCAAGCACAGACATGGCCCCGTGGCGTTTGCTCAACCGGGCTTTGTCAGGCCCTAAAATCATTGGGACGTGTGCGTAACGGGGAAGAGGTTCACCAATAGCGTGATAAATCCGGATCTGCCTCGGAGTATTGTTGACGTGGTCATCCCCTCTGATAATGACGTTTACCCCTAAGTCGATATCATCGGCGACCACAGCCAGGTGATAGGTGGGACTGCCGTTGGACCTGCGTATGATTAAATCATCCAGCTCCTCGTTGTCGAAACTGATGGGGCCTTTAATGAGATCTTGAAAGCGGGTCTTCCCGGTCAAAGGGGTTTTTAATCTGACCACGGAGCCTGGCCCAGGTCCCAGCCCAAGATTCCTGCATTTACCATCATATTTCGGTTTAAGTCCTTTTTTTTTCGCCTCTTCTCTTCGCGTATTCAGTTCCTCCTGAGAGCAGTGGCAGTGATAGGCCAGCCCCTTCTTCAGGAGTTTTTCAATGAAGGCGTTGTAAAGGTCGTACCTTTTCGACTGGAAGTAAGGTCCCTCGTCCCAGGTCAGTCCAAGCCATTCCATAGATTCGATGATTGCCTTTGTGGCCTCTTCTGATGATCTTTCTTCATCGGTGTCTTCTATACGAAGAATAAATTTCCCCCCGTTCTGTTTCGTGTAAAGCCAGTTAAAAAGCGCGGTTCTTGCGCCGCCTATGTGAAGGTATCCGGTGGGGCTCGGTGGAAAACGAGTTACGATATGTGTACTGTCCATGTATGAGAAAGCGACCTCCTTTTAAATTAGTCGGGCGAATAAACCCAGTTGCAGCGTATGGGCATTGCATTCGGGGCATCGAATCTTGGATGGAGCAGTTCATGCTCCAGTCTCAACCAGTTATAGGCAGCTTTTACTTTTCTCAGTTTCCCGTCATCAGGGGGCCTGGAATGGTGCGTATAGCTATAATATGCTTCCAGAATTCCAATCTGAACATCATCAACCGCATAGAGGTAATCGGATTTCAGGAAGCCACCTATCACGTTCTTCTGCTCCGCAATGCACTGGGCCAACTCATCGGAGAACTGGATCAGGAAAAACTTGGAAACCCCTCTCTCGGAATATCGGTACATGACTCTTGATTCGGAGCTGGATAAAAATACCGTTGAAACAAAGGGGAGTTGTTTTAATAACTGTGCGGCAATGAGCCCTGCGGTTCGACGGCCTCCGACGGAATGATGGCAGCCGTAATATTCAAACAATTTACTCTGCAGTATGCGTCCCTCCTTATCTCCGTTCTCATAAAGGTTAGATTGGATGTACCGAAGGGATTTTGCCAGATCCTGGGCGGCATCTGCAATGGGCCAGTCTATTTTCACGTGAAAATGTGTGAGGGAGTACCTGTTTTTTTTCTTTACGCCGGGATCTTGTTGAATGAGGAGGGCATAATCCACATCCAGAAGTTGCTCAATAAGATTGAAGAAATCCGGACTGTCAAAATGCCTCAGGTTTTGACGAAACTGCCTGTAGAGAGGAAATTCCGCAAGGTACTTCATGTTTTCTTTGACCACGCTGTTCTCTGGGAAAAAACGAATATAATTTTTCAGATGATCGCTAACGGTATCTTCACAAAAAATAACGAGGAATGTATTGAAATGGTCTGACTCCTTTTCCATTTTTTTTGATTTTGGCTTCAATTCGGATTTTTCCACAAAATAGTATTCCGTGTTGTGCTCTCTGAATTTCAAAAAGGAATCAATCAGTGCGATTTTCATTAAGCGACGTTCCAGACTGTCTCTCAGAATATCATAAATAGATCTTCTCAATTTTCCAAAGTAACTGAGGTGTTCCCTGTATTTCCACATAGTCTGTCAGCGCTCGGGTAGGAGAGAGTTTCGGTTCAGCAAAACATTCCAGGAAGTTAACCACATAAACGCACCCCTTGGATGCCTGGTAAAGGGTTCGTTTTCGTTATCTGTCATTATTCAGTATATATAAAAATATCAATCAATTACTCAAAATGTCAACAAAAAAATAATTTCACGGGGTGGTTACCTTTTCTGGAACGGGCGGGAGGGGGTTCCTGATTGCCCATAACCATTTTCTGTTGAAAATCTNGTAAGTTAAAATGGAAGGAGTTGCGAAAAGGTTTAAAGATGGTTATAACTCCAAGGAATTTATCCGTTAAGATTTTTTAAAAGACTGACGCCAATGAGAATTGCTGGATAAATATAAAAATTCTTGACAAATCGTCTGTTTTTTATGTAATCAGTTCAATTGTTCGAAAAAGGTCAGGGTAGGCCTTTGAGCGGGCGAAGGTTGAATCAAATGATAGTTGATTTTACAGCGCTTTTACAGGGAACGCATCTGTTCACTGTCACGCTTACTCCCGTCTGGTGGCAGAGTAGAATCTCGGATCACCAGGTTATAGGCCTTGAAAAACCTGTTATTGCAGCATTAACTGTATGTTAAGACCGGATTAGAGGAATGATTTTTAATACTAATTTTAAACATGAACCGTCTGGTGGCCTCCGATTTTATCCTATGGCTGAGACGGTTGCACGGAGTTCAATGTGAATTATGGCTGTACCTAAGAAAAAACGATCTAAATCAAAACGCGGAAGTCGTCGTTCCCACGACTCCATTTCATTGACCAGTGCCGTATTGTGTCCACAGTGTCATGAACCTGTACTCCCCCACCATGTGTGTCCTGCATGCGGGACCTACAAAGGTCAAACCATAATCAAGACAGAAGAGAGCTGACATGAACGTAGCCGTTGACGCCATGGGAGGCGATAATGCTCCCGAAGTGGTTGTTGAGGGCGCAGTTGCTGCTGTTTCTGAACTGGGCATTCCTGTCACCCTCGTAGGGCGTCGGGAAAAACTGGGAAAAATTCTCGACGCTTACAAGACATCGGATCTGATCTCCGTGCATCATTGCGAAGATATGGTGCATATGGATGAGACTCCATTGAAAGCTGTTCGGCAAAAAAAGGATGCGTCTATCAGGGTGGCTTTCGATCTCGTAAAAAGCGGGGCCGCCGATGCGGTGGTCAGCGCGGGGAATAGCGGCGCGATTCTTGCCGCGGGAGTCCTCATCCTCGGACGTATTAAAGGTGTCGACAGGCCTGCCATCGCCAGCATTGTTCCCACTGAAAAAGGGCCCGGCGTTCTTATCGACGTGGGAGCGAATGTGGATTGCAGGCCTACTCACCTCTTTCAGTTCGGCGTTATGGCACAGGCGTTTGCAAATTCCTGTCTCGGAATTGAGAACCCGAGAATCGGTTTGCTCAGTATAGGTGAAGAAAAAAGTAAAGGCAATGAACAGGTGCGTCTGTCCCATCGTCTATTCAGAGAAAGTTCCTTGAATTTTGCCGGAAATGTTGAAGGCCGCGACCTCTTTGATGGGGATGTGGATGTGATTGTCTGCGACGGTTTTGTAGGAAATGTGGCTTTAAAGGTTATTGAAGGAGTTGTCGAGGCCATCAGTAGGAACGTAAAACATGAACTTGAAACTTCTGAAACAGACCCATCCGTTGCTTTGTTGTGCCAGAACCTCATTAATCGTTTCAAGCAAAAGCTGGATTATGAAGAATATGGCGGAGCGCCGCTATTAGGTATTAAAGGAGTGGGAATCGTTTGTCACGGGGGTTCTTCTTCCAAGGCTATAAAAAACGCCATCAGGGTAGCTGCGCAATATGCTGACAACCGCATCGTGGACAAAATGAGTCTTGCACTGGGGGCAATCACAGAAGGGTAACAATAGACAAGAAGGATATTTCATGAAGGATTCTCATTCAAGAGTTGTTGTTATAACCGGCGGTTCCAAAGGAATAGGACGTGCTGTAGCGAACAGATTTGCAGAAGAAAATGCAAGGCTCATCCTCGTGCATTATGATGCGGATGATTCCGCTTCTCTGGAGACATTGAAGCAATTGTCTGAAAAAGGTGTTGAGGCAGTAAGTTATCGGGTAGATGTATCCTCTTTTAAAGCGGTCGAAGAGCTCTTTTCTGAAATCTATGCGAAATTTGAAAAAATAGACGTCCTTGTAAATAATGCCGGAATTACAAGAGATGCCCTGTTCATGCGTATGACTGAAGAAGCCTGGGATACGGTTTTAAATATTAATCTGAAGAGCGTTTTCAACTGCACCCAGTCCGTCATTCGCGCCATGGTAAAACAACGGCANGGAAGAATTGTNAATGTTTCCTCNGTGGTTGGCCAGATAGGGAATCCAGGCCAGGCAAATTATTCCGCTTCCAAGGCCGGTGTCATGGCTTTTACGAAGACCATTGCCAAAGAGGTAGCCAGCAGAGGGATCACGGTAAACGCCGTAGCACCGGGATTCATCCTTACGGAAATGACGGAAATTCTTCCCGATAAAGTCAAAAATTATTTCATGCAACAGATACCTTTTGGAAGAATGGGAAAACCGGAGGAAGTGGCAGATGCAATCTATTGGTTGTGTTCTGAGCAATCAAGTTATATTACCGGACAGATCATTCACGTGAATGGCGGGATGTATATGTAGCACATAAAAAAAGCAATTAGCCATTAGCTGTTAGCAATTAGCTGCATAATATAAATAGTGCCTGAACGAAAACCCTGTTCAGGCATGATTTTGGGTTTTGGGTTTTGGATTTTGGATTAATGGAAACAACTCCAAATTCACTAAAACCTCATGATTGGTGTTGTGTTCAT
>DUZB01000048.1 GCA_013349725.1 Deltaproteobacteria bacterium
TGGGTCGCACATGCCAGACACGGATCATAGGCTCGGTAAGCCATTTCAATCCGGCTCAGGGCTATCTCTGAAACGTTCCCTCCTTTTATGAAGGCCCGGGCCGCTTTTTCAACGGACAGGCTTATGGCGCCCGCGTTGTTCTGGGTGGCAACAAGCAGATTCAGCTTTTGAATGATAGCCTCTTCATTTGTTTCATAGTGATGAATCAGGGTCCCCCTCGGAGCTTCACAGGCTCCCACGCCTTCATGTGGGAGTTGTGTCGGCATATTTCTTATCGCCGGGTCGGTAAGGTCATCATGGCAGGCGATTTCACTCATCCGCTCCGCCGCAAACAGGACTTCAACAAGCCGGGCCCAGTGATAAACCAGAGTGTTGTGAGCGGGTTTTCCCCCGCATGCATCAAACATCCGTTCATATTCCTGTTGTGCCAGAGGAGTGGCCATACCGTCGGAGGCATTTAATCTGGCAAGGGGACCAACCCTGTACAGCCCGCTTCCCTTTCCATCATGGAGCCCATGCCATCCAACGCTTTTCAGATAGAGCGTTTTCATATAACTCCAAGCATCCACCCGTTCTTCCAAGTGATTCAAATAATCAACCGCAGCAAATTTTTCAAACTCGGCGCCATCGGGATCAACAATCCTTATTTCACCATCATAAAAACTGACGTGATTTTTCCGGTCAACCATTCCCATGTAATAGGTCTGAAGGGAATACGCCTCGGAATGCATCAGATCAAGGTATCCCCGGTTTGCCAGAACCTCTTCTTCAAAAATATTCAGGCATAACCTCGCAAACGCCAGGGCATCCCGGGCAATCTCCTTTATTCCGGCCCTCTCTTCCTCGGATATGGGTTTTGACACGCCGCCGGGCAGCCCGCAAACCGGATAGAGCGGACTGCCACTGATCAGGGCATTGAGTCCGCGAACCCTTTTTCGAATCTCAATAACCTTTTTCCCGATCTTTTTCCCCAGTTTGCCAATCACACCAAAGATATTTCGCCCGAACCCCTTGTCATTGGAAGCCATAAAAAGATCCGGCCCCCCGAGATAGAAAAAATGCAGGAGATGGTCTTCATAGATAAAGGCTGTGTGCATCAACTCCCTGATTTTTTTTGCCGCCTCTGTGGGTTCAACCTTAAAAAGATCATCCAGCGCCTTAACGGATGCGATGTGGTGAGCCGTGGGGCATACCCCGCAAATCTTCTGGGTAAGGGTCGGCATCTCCTCCGCCGCCCTGCCTTCGCAGAATTTCTCAAACGCCCTGAACTCCGGAACCTGAAAAAAAGCATGATCAACCTGGCCTTCAATGTCAAGGCATATCTCGATTTTTCCATGGCCTTCCAACCTGGTAACCGGATCTATGACAATTCTGCGGGTCATGTTTCAGTCCTTTTTCCGGCACCCAGAATCGACCGGGGCGCGCTGTACCGATAAAAAAGTCCTCCGGGATCAGGGATTGAATCCGTAATCCGCCTGACTTCATTTTCCCGGTCGGCATCTATCATGGAAGCCAGAAAAGACAGCATAGCGGCTCCATGGTCTTCCATATTGTCAAGGGGGCCAAAACAGCCTCGACAGGGCATATTGGCCTGGATACAGCGGCTGCCGCATCCTCCCCTTGTTGCGGGTCCAAGGCAAATGACCCCTTGGGGCAGAAAGCATTTTTTCGAATCCCACTCGGTTTCATGCACCCTTTTAAACTTTTTTACCCCTATTCTCTCAGGGTAGCTGTCCCGGCGGGGACAGGTATGACAAAGTGCCTTCCTGTCGCCGAATACAAAACCCCTTTCCTGAAGCCTTCCCTCAAGTACCGCCCCTATGGCCTCGCCTAAAAGTTCAGGGGGGGGCGGACATCCGGGAACATAAGCGTCCACGTCAATCACCTGGTCCAGGGTCATGACCTTGTCAAAAAATCCGGAAAGTTTCGGTTCTTTCCCCGAACCTTCCCCTGGCCCGCCCGGTAGAATTCCGTCAGGGTTTTTCACCGTTGGGACTTCCACAAAGGATCGTGTCAGAAGCGCCTGAACACTATGGAAATTGCCCAGCCCCACAATGCCGCCCAGGTGAGCGCATGTGCCATGGGCAAATACAAGTTTTGATTTTCGTCGCAACAGCATGACCATATGGGCCTGTTCATGCATCCTTACGGCGCCGTTAATCAAACTCAGAGCCATTTCACCATCACTCAGCGCCTCCAGATCCTTTCGTCTGCCGTCCATGGCAAGGGGCCAGAAAACGATATCTACGCCCATTGAGAGCGCCAGAAGATCTTCGGAAAGATCGATAACCGACTCATCGCATCCACCGCAACTTGAACACCAGTAAAGGGCAATCTTTGGCTTAACAGGCATGGTTTAAGGGCCCCAGTTCTTTTAACATTTCAACCATTTCAGTAGCGATGCGGGCAAATTTCTCCCCATCGCCAGCTGAAACGGAATCGAATTTCATTCTTTCATTTTCAATGACGTATTGCTGAAGGACCCGCTCCAGCAATGGGATTCGTTTTAATGCCTCAATATTTCCTCTGCTATAATGACAATCACCCGGGGCGCAACCGAGAATCAGAACCCCGTCAGCGCCGATCCTGAATGCTTCCAGAACAAATCGGGGATCTACCCGACCACTGCACATGACGCGAATTTCCCGCAGGTTGTGGGATGGAAATTCTTTCCGACTTCTCCCTGCGGCATCCGCGCCTTCGTAGGAACACCAGTTACACAGAAACACGATGATCTTCGGTTCAAAACCATGCATGGCCAAAACCTTTTTCTGCTTTCACGTTTCACTTGAAAAAAGCTATTAGCTGTTAGCTAATAGCTAACAGCTAACAGCTAATTTTACCCTATCCCAGCAGGCCTCTTAACTCTGAAAATATCGCCCGTGTGGAAAAATGCCTTGCGTTTATGGCGCCACTCGGACAGGCGGCGACACAAACGCCGCATCCCCTGCACATGGCCTGATTGATGGAAACCGTTCCCCTACCATCCTCCGTGGCAATGGCTTTGAATGCACAAAGGCTTTTGCAGAGCAGACACCCGGAGCAGATCTCCGGATCAATTTCACAGACCATGGGTTCCAGGGCCAGAGGTTCCCCGGGCTGCAGTTTTCCCATGATTCTGCCAGCTACGGCATGCCCCTGGGCCACCGAAGAGGGGATGTCTTTAGGACCTTGTGCGCATCCTGCCATAAAGATCCCTTCCCTAACGGTAGAAACAGGATCCAATCTGGAATCGGCCTCCTCTAAAAACCCGCTTTCCCCCAGTTTCACATCAAGGATCTCAGCCATGCCATCTGTTTTCTCACCACTCTCCATAGCCGTCGCCAGAATGACCATATCGAATTCCTTTTGTTTCCGCCCCCCCGAAGCATCGGTATGGGACACCATAATCCTTCCGGATCCTTTTCGGATCTCAATGGAATCCGGTCGCAACATGCGAAAAAATTCAATACCATCCTCTTCCACAACCTGCCGGTAGAAACGCTGGGAGTCCTTTCCCGAAAGACATAAATCCGCATGAAACTGGCAAATCCGGGCTTCCGGCAACTGCCTTCGGGTCTGGTGGGCATGTTTGAGGGTAACCAGGCAGCAAACACCGGAGCAGTATTCATTGAATTTTTCCGTCCTCGACCCCACACAATGTACAAAGGCAATGTGACCGGGAGGCCGACCACTCGCAAGCAGGATTTTCCCCTCCGTGGGACCCGATGAATTGACCAATTGTTCGAATTCAAGGCTGGTCAAAATATTTTCGGCCTTCCCATACCCATACCGGTCATCTTTTAGCGGATCAAAGGGGACGAAACCTGTGGCAACCACAACGGCGCCCACCTTCAATTCGCGAATTTCATCGGCCTCCTCATAGCGGATCGCCCCAAATGGACAGGACTCCAGGCAGGCGCAGCATGACTCACCATGGAACCGCAAACAGGTCTCCTCATCCATAAGCGCCACATTGGGAAGCGCACCCGGATAGGGGATATGGATGGCTTTTCGACCGGCCATCCCCCCCATGAACGGCCTGGGGACGGAAACGGGACAGGCTTCAAAACAGGCGCCGCAGCCGATACAGGCCTCAAGGTCCACATACCGCGCCTTTTGCCGGACACTCGCGACAAAATTCCCAAAATACCCTTTTACCTCAAGGAGTTCAGTCAAGGTCATGGCTTCAATGTGATCATGGTGCAATACAGCATCCAATTGGGATTCGATCAAACAGGAGGCGCACACCATATCCGGATAGAGATCTTCATACCGAGCCACCCTGCCCCCGATACAGGGCTCTTTCTCAATGAGATACACCTTCCGGTCCTTTCGTGCCACAGCAAGGGCTGCGCTGATCCCCGCAACACCCGATCCCACCACGAGGACATCCGCACAGCACTCGATTGTTTTCATCTCAATGGGTTCATGGCGACTCACCCGTTTGATGGCCCCGCGAAGCAATGCCTTGGCTTTTTGGGTCGCCGCCTCCCTCTCATGAACCACCCAGGCGCATTGTTCCCGAATGTTGGCGACCTGCAGGAGAAAAGGATTGAGCCCTGCCCTTTTCAATATCGCCCGAAACGTCTGCTCATGTTCTTTTGGAGAACACCCTGCGATGACAACCCGCGATAATTTATGGGCTTGGATGTCTTCTTGCAGAAATCTCTTTCCCTCCGGTGAGCACAGGAATCCGAAAGAACCGGCCAGCACCACATTTTCATGGCCCCTTGCATCTTTCAACAATGCCTGGATATCCACGGCATCTTTTATATTGGGACCGCATTCACAAATATATACGCCGATTCTTTCAGACATGTCGAAACCCCGAGGCCCTCGCCGGATCAAGTCGCCCTAAAGTTGTAGGAATTTCAGAGGAGAAAGAAGGGGAAAACCTTCTTCCATATGTCGCTGCTACGGTAGGTTTCCTGAAGGAGTTGTAGGCCGTAATCAAAGAGCCGTTCCGGTGCCCTGCCCCCGGATGGAAACGAACCGGCTCAGGAAAAACATTTCTCAGAAAGATCAGGCCTTCATAGTGAGAGGAAAGAACCGGGCAAGGAAGGGCGCTAGTCAAGTTTCCTGAAGGCCTCTTTCCTGCCTGTATATTTCACCCTCATCTGAGGTTTCATGAGCTTTCCTGTCGGGTTTCTCATGATCTGATCAAAGACAACCTTCCGAGGAACCTTGTACATGGAAAGTTTTGTCTTTGCAAATTCAATGACTTCTTCCCCGGTCATGCTTTCACCCTCTTTACACTGAATGATAGCCATCACCGCTTCCACAAGTCGGTCGTCGGCGTAGCCGATACAGGCCACATCATCAATCTTCGGATGTTCCATGAGGGCATCTTCAATTTCCACTGGAAAAATATTTTCACCGCCACTCGTGATCATATCCTTTTTCCGATCAACGATATAAAAGAAACCTTCTTCGTCCGTCGTGAGGAGATCGCCTGTATAAAGCCAGCCGTCCACCAAAGTCTCAGCCGTCATCTCAGGGTTGTTGAAATACTCCTTCATCATCCTGTTCGTGGTAAATATGAGCTCACCCACTTTTCCAGGAGGGAGTTCTTTATCGAAGTCAACAATTTTTGCCTCAACCCCGAAGGTGGGTTTCCCAATGGATCCAGGCTTCCGGAGGACATCCTCGGGGTAGAGATTAAAAGTCCCCCCCCCTCCCCCTTCGGTAATCCCGTAGATATTGGAAACCCTGCAGGGCATCGTATCTACGAGCTTTTTCATGACTTCAAAGGGGACAGGCTGCGCGCCAATCTCCAGATATCTCCAGCTTGAAAGGTCGTAGTCCGACAGCTTGATTTCACCTTTCTCAATGCCGTTTAATATGGCCACGGCAATGGGAACCACAAACAGGACATCCGTACATTTCTCTTCGGCCAGGACTTCTATGAGCCATGCGGGATTTCTCATATCCCTGAGGATCGTCCCCGTAGCGCCCGTCGCGTAGAACGGGGCCCAGAGGAACATGGTCCCACTGTGATACAGGGGAAGAAAGAATAGATAATTATCATTTTTCTCTACGAAATAACTCATCCCGTTTGCAATGGCGACATTATTAACGGAATAATGGGTATGAAGTACCGGTTTGGGTTTTCCCGTAGTCCCTGAGGTGAACATCATGGCCAGGTCATGCTGGTCATCCACATCCACCATGGCCTCGGAGACGTCGTCATAGGCGGCAACAGACTGGTAATCAATCATGTCTCCGGGAACTTTGTCTCCGACACAGATATATTTTTTTACAGTAGAGAGTTCACCCTGTATGGGCTGCACGACCGGAAGGAACTCGGACCCAAAAATAAAGACGATCGGGTCGCACACATCCGCTGCAAAAAGGATGTCCGAACCCACGAATCTGAAATTCAGAGGGACAACCACGGCGCCCAGTTTTATAATGGCGTAGTAGGTTATCAGCCATTCGAGGCTGTTATTCTGCAGATGCATCACGTAATCGCCGTCCCTGACCCCCAGCTCTTTCGAAAGATAGTTGGCGGTCCTGTTGATCTGATCATTAAACTTTTTCCAGGTGAGCGTTCTCCTCTTTTTCAGGGCAGGAGTTCGTTCAATCAGACAGATCTTATCGGGCAAGTGACGTGCATGGATTTTGGCATATTTTGCATAGTTCATTAAAACTCAACCTCCAATTAAGGACTCACTCAGATATGGTTCAGTAACTATTTATTGGCCCGCGAATCCGAACATCCTGGGCAGCCACAGGGTGAGATTGGGCGCGTAGGTAAAAATGAAAAGAACGGCATACTGAATAATCAGAAATGGTATAACGGCACGGGTAACATACAGCAGATCCTTGTTTGCCATGGCGCCGGTAATATACAGACTCACTCCCATGGGCGGCGTGCAGTAGGCAATGGCCAGGTTGACCGTCATGATCAAACCGAAATGCATCGGGTCTATGTGAAATCCGGGCAACATGGGGAGGATCACCGGTCCCAGAATCAGGGTGGCGGAGATGATGTCCATAAACATTCCGACAACAATGAGAAGGACATTAATCACAAGGAGAAACACAACAGGGGATTGAATATTGGACATGACGGCTTCGGTGATTTTGTTCGGTATGTCCGCCAAGGTAAGGTATCGGCCAAAACAGGTTGCTCCCGCAACAATGATGAGCAAAGTCGCGGACGTCACGGCTGAGTTGATCGTAATCTGCTTGACATCTCTAAATTTGATAGAGCGATGGATAAAAAGCTCCACAAAAAAAGCGTACACACAGGCCACCACCGCGGCTTCATTGGCTGTAAAAGCGCCTGAAAAAATACCGCCGAAAATGATGACGATGAGCATCAGGGACCAGAACCCTTCTTTAAGAATTTTAAGAACCTCCATAAACGAAGGAACAGGCATCCTGATAAAATCGGTTCTTTTTCTGTGAATAACATAGGTGTAAACACATACTCCGAACATAATCAGAATTCCCGGCAAGAACCCGGTAAGGAAAAGGCCTTCCAAAGAAACATTGCTGATCATGCTGTACAAAATCATCCCGATGCTGGGCGGGATAATGACGCCGAGGTTGGGAGACGTGGTCATAACGCCAATGGTGTACTTCTCGCGGTATCCATTTTCAATCAACGCGGGGATCATGAATCCGCCCAGAGCCACCACGGTTGCCACGGTAGATCCGGAAATGGCGCCGAAAAGCCCGCATCCTAAAACCCCCGCCATACCAAGACCGCCGGGAAGCCAGCTTACCAGAACGTTGGCTACTTTGATGAGTTTGTCCACAATGGAACCGGCTGTCATGATGTTCCCGCAAAGGATGAAATAGAGGACAACCACCAGGGCAAAATTGTCCATACTTCGAAAGAGGGTCTGAGCCAGGAGAAGTAACGGGAGATCCGTAAAGAAGATGAAACCGAGGACCGCTGTAAAAAAAAGACACATGAACACGGGCACGAGCGTTGCCATGCAGCCCAACAAGATGCCCATTATAACAAAATGGCCTACTTCCATAATAAAATCGTCTCCGCAAATTTGGAAGGTGAATCAGCTTCTCACAAGGCAAACCCTGAAATGAAGAACTCAGGCAGCTGCAGGTTTATCTCCGAGGGCCTGAATATCCTCGTACAAAACCATGCAGGTTCTGATAAACATCATAATTCCCATGACCGGCAGAAGCGCATAAAGATAGGCCAGAGGGATCTCAAGAATAATGGTTTTCTGGTGGGTCGTAACCTGAAGGGCCGCCATCAGCCAGCCGTAGTACATCATCATGCAGGCAAATATTAACGTAACAGCATTACTGAAGAAAGTAAGGGGGCTCTTCAAGCGGGGCGCCAGTTGAACCAGCGCGTCGATCTTGATCATGGAGCGGGCCTTGATTGCAGCGCTGCACCCGATGAAAGTCGTGAGAATAATCACTTCCCTCACCAGTTCTTCCGACCAGGCCAGCGAATAGTTAAAACCGTATCTCAAAACAACGTTCGCAAAAAGTGATATCAGGGCGACAAACGTGGAAAGAAACAGCACCCAGCCCTCAAAAAATGAGAGCACTTTATCAAGAAACCTGAACAATTTCGCCATGGACTATCGCTCCAGAGAAAAAAAGCGGAGAGTGAAGTACCTTTCACTCTCCGCTTTACCAATCATTTACGGTTTGTAACCCAAATAATCCTGCACTTCCTTCAGGAAATCTTTCGGCTTATAGGTGTCGGTCGGATACAATTTATTAATATCAGCAGCAAAATCCTTATAGACGGAGTTGCCTTCCTTCTTGAGGATATTATGCTCTTCTTCAGACAAGTCAAAGAAAGTAACGCCGGCCTTTGCCTTGGCTTCATCTATGGCCCATGCTTCCTGTACGACAGTCTCTTTTCGAATATTGGCACACACATCGTGCACCACGTCCACAAAGATCTTCTGAAGGGTAGTTGGCAGAGTGTTAAACCAGGCTTTGTTGAATATCCAGATGAAAAGGCCCTGGGCGTAATTAATCCTGGTGAAATATTTGGCCACCTCAAATTTTTTGGTAATATAACATACCATGGGGGTGTGATCCAGCCCCGTAATGACTCCCTGCTTGAGAGCGATAGGCACATCGGGCCAAGGCATCACCACCGGGTTGAAACCCCAGGCCTTGTAGGTAAGCTTGTTTACTGCCGCTTCTGCAATGCGGAATTTGACCTTTTTGGCCTCTTCAATATTCTGAACGGGCACCGTCGTNGCCCACCCATAGTTGCCGTAGCCCGTGATATCCAGGCCAATAATTCCCTGATGCTCCATNGCCCTCATATAATGTTCAAAGAGCTTTCCACTGTTGATGAATTTATCTAATTTGTCAAAAGAATCCACTAAAAAAGGGAGGTTAATCAAACCGAATCTGGGCCCAAGATTGGTGGATGCAACGGAGCTGCATGCCATTCCCTGAATGGCGCCCATCTGCAACTGATTGAGCACTTCCACTTCTCCACCCAGCATGGAAAAAGGTTTGTAATCCAGATAAATCTGACCGTTCGTGCGTTTCCATAGCTCATCCCGAATGGCAAACCCCGCGAAAACGCCTTTGATAACGGGATGAGAGACGTTTGAAACAACGCATTTGTATTTTGCCCCGGACGGATCAAAATCAGGTTTCCATTGATTCAGGGAGGGCGCCTCTTTTGCCGACGCCACGCCAAAGACCATAAAGACAGCAACAAGACACAACACCACGGAAAGCATCACTTTTTTCATACCCATAACCACTCCTTTCTCAACCAAAAGTTAACAAAATGATTTCAACCCGAACCAATACAAACTTTTTGAAAGGTTTACATCGCCCCAAGGCCTTTGCGGTTCAAGGGAAATCTTCCAGAAGAACAGTTCCGGATTCCCCCGATCCGAAAGGCATATCCAATGCTCGGAAAAATTTTTCGGTTAGCACTAATCACCCAACCGCCAGAAAAATTCATACTGATTTAGTATAAACCGAAATATTTGGTAAGGATATAAATAGATGCCAAATTCAAACAGAGATTCAGTTTATTGTCAAGGATTTTCGGAATATTCCGATCAGATGCCGCGTGACAACACCTTCTGATCGTGCATGAACCTGCTCTGCATCCCTTTGCTCACATAGGATCTTTTCTGAAAGTCCAGCCAGAAATCTTTATCTTTTTCTTTCCAGCCGGGACCGAATTTTTCGTTAAAAAACCCTTCCAGCTCATCGAAAAGGATCTTCCACGTGGGTTCTCCATCATGAATGGCTTTAAGCATATCTTCAAGAATGATATCCAGATCAGCAAGTTTTTCCTTAGGCAGAAAAGAGATGGCGCCCTTTTTGATGGAGGTCATAAGCGTTTCCACATTCATGGCATGGGCCGTCAACATGACGGTAGGGATTCCCTTATCCACGGTTTGCTCAAGCAACGTCAGGCCATCGACACCCATGATATCAAGAATGGCCAGATCGTACCTGTTTTCCTCAATTTTTTCTGAAGCGGTCTTGAAATTGGAGGCCTTGTCAACATGAGCAGTCTCCAGCGCATCCACAATGGTTTCCAAGACATCTTGTTCATCGTCAACAGCAAGAATTTTCTTTCCATCAAGAAAAGATTTCTTTTCAGACATCCCTCATCCTCCTCATCAAAAACAGGCAAATAAGCCATTACGGAAATTCACCATGAAAATGCATTTTTAACCACGAATCACACGAATAACACGAATAGCTAACCGACTTGTTTCTCGTGCCCTCCTGGTTCCCAAGCTCCGGCTTTCCGTCTATCGGGGGAACTGTTATGGTTGCGACAGCTTCTATGTATCCTGATCAGGCTGACAATTTTCATGCGCGGGGGCGACAAAATCGGTTGTCGTGAGCGTCTACGATAATAACCGGGAATTGTAGGAAATTGCGAAACTCCGTGTCAAGCAAAAACCGGAATTCCAGAAATTATCATGAGAGCTTTTCTTGTGCCCTTAGATGGAAAAAGGCTTTGAGATCCGGCTTGACAACCTTTCCAAGAACGTTCAGAGGGAGTTCATCCACGAACAGCACGTGGGAAGGAATCTTATACGGCGCCATACGTTCCTTTGCCCAGGCACGTAGCTGTTCCATGGACACGGTAGTATTTCCTTTCAATACAACAGCCGCACACACCCGCTCCCCCCACTCCGGGTCATCCATGCCGAACACGGCGCACTCCTCAATATGGGGATGATCGCGCAGGATTTCCTCTATCTCCAGTCCGGAGACTTTATAACCGCCCGTTTTGATAATATCCGTACTCATGCGACCCATGATCCTGTAATACCCGTCTTCCACAATCCCCACATCCCCGGTGCGGAACCATCCCTCCTGAAAACTTTTTTCGGTTTCTTCGGGTCGCTGCCAGTACTCAAGAAACACCGAAGGCCCCCTCACCTGTATTTCCCCTGAAGTCCCGACGGGAACCCTGTTTCCTTGTTCGTCCACAATCCGTACGTCTACACCGGGAAGCGGAACGCCGACATAACCGGGTCTTCGTTCCCCATGGTACGGATTTGAAAGAGCCATACCGATCTCTGTCATCCCGTAACGTTCCAGCATGGTGTGTCCGGCAACCTCTTGCCAACGGTCAAAGACCGATACGGGAAGAGCTGCCGATCCCGACACCATGAGCCGGAACTTTGCACAGGCCCTTTTCATGCGCGCCTTTTCCTCTGAATTGGCTCCCTCCCAGGCGGACAGGAGTTTCACATAAACAGTCGGTACGGACATAAAAAGGGTAAGATCGCCTTCCATGAACTCCCGCCAAACCTTTCCAGCATCAAAACCGGGAAAGATAGTGCACCTGGCCCCCACCCACAGCGCACAGGACAGAACATTGATGATTCCATGGACATGGTGAAGGGGAAGAACAAGCAGAATATGGTCCTGATCAGACCATTCCCAGGCCCCTACCAGCGTTTCAATCTGAGACGCAAGGTTGAGATGCGTACTCACAACCCCCTTTGGCCGCCCGGTAGTTCCGCTCGTATAAAGAATCATGGCACGTCTTCCCGCATCCACCCGGGGAAGATTGCCCGATTCTGCGTGCACAACATCGTCCGTCGAGAGGACCTGGATTTCCGGCTCCAGAGGAATGGACTGAATCCGAGAAGCAAAATCGGGATGAACCACAACCTTTGAGGCCCCCGAATCATGAATCACGTATTCCAGCTCAGCAGGCGGATATACGTCGCACAGGGGAACTGCGATTCCTCCTGCACGCCAGATCCCCCATTGAACTGCAACGTGAGTGAAACCCCTCGGGACAAGATAGGCCACCCGTTCGCCATCCAGATCGTTTTTGTTTTTCAAGAGGCCTGAAGCTGCACGACCGGATGCTTCAAGAAGTCTTCTGTAGCTGAATTCGCCTTCCGGGGCCAGCAGGGCGAGCGTGTCTCCGTGTTCACTGGCGCGTGCTATAAGCGGAATGGAAGAAGATGTCATGTCATTAACCTGCAACGAGACCCTTAGAGTCGGTCTACCCTTATGTTCCCTAACAACTCATACATATCATCATCCAGCAGATACAGAAAATCCTTCAAGGGATATTCACTGCCGCAACCCGGGCAGCGCCAGACGGTTCGCCTTCAGGTACGAACCAGTTTCAATTCGTCCTCGCAAGTACATTTCATGACTGATTTTCTATGCCTCATATGGAACTTCATTTGTCCAAATCGAAATCGGTATCGAAATCGGTATCGAAAGGCAGGCCCATGAAACGCGTCGATTTCGATTTCGATCTGTAGTCCGGTACAAGACGTTTCTGCCTCGATTTGAGTTACCCCCGGGTCACAGGCTCCGCTCGTATGATTTATTCGTTTCCGTTGAGACACCGTGACCACCTGAATGCGGAACACCTCCTACCAGAATTCCTTTCAAATGTCACTTCTAAAAACCGGGGTTTACCACTTCAATACTTTATTCTACCATTTTCCCATTCCCTGTGCTATATAAAGCGCCGGGTTTTTGAACGACTTGAATAAAGGAGCAAAAAGATGAAAATCGGCTGGATCGGTACAGGTGTGATGGGCGGACCTATGGCAGGTCACCTTCAGAAAGCGGGCCATGAACTCTCCGTTTATAACCGCACCAAACTAAGAGCCATGCCATTGGTGAACAACGGGGCCGTCTGGTGTGACACACCGGCACAGGTAGTTCAGCAATCCGAGATCATTTTCACCATGCTTGGGTATCCCGAAGACGTAAAAAGCACCTATTTCGGCGAAAATGGAATCCTGAGATCAAAAGGACCGCTGAGAATTGTGGTGGATATGACAAGCAGCCAGCCAACGCTTGCCCGCAGCATCTATGAAGAAGCGGGAAAATTACAAATTGCATCTCTCGATGCACCGGTTTCCGGGGGAGATGTGGGTGCAAGGGAAGCCATACTGGCCATCATGGTGGGAGGAAAAAAAGAAATTTTCGAGGAAGTCCTGCCCCTGTTTGAGGTGATGGGGAAGACCATCTCCTTCATGGGCGGTCCCGGCGCCGGTCAGCATACGAAAGTGTGCAACCAGATCCTTGTGGCCGGAACCATGATCGGCGTGTGTGAATCCCTGCTCTATGCTTCGAAACTGGGATTAGACAGCCAATCTGTCATCGACATCGTGGAAAAAGGAGCCGCCGGGTCGTGGTCCATAAGCAACCTGGGAAGAAGGATTGCCAAAGGGGATTACAATCCGGGATTTTTTGTGGAACATTTTATCAAAGATATGGGCATCGCCCTCCAGGAAGCTTCAGCAGCAGGATTTTCTCTGCCCGGACTGGCCCTGGTGCAGCAGCTCTATATAGCCCTCAAGGCGCAGGGGCACGGACGTTCGGGGACACAGGCGCTGATTCTTGCCCTTGAAAAACTCAGCAGCAGGGATTGAAAGCGCATCAATAAACGAACAGGAGGCAACCATGGCCAATTTATTATGGCAACCATCAGAAGAACGGATGAAGAGCAGCAACATGTATCGGTTCATGCAGTTCATAAACGGCCGATACGGCAAGACTTTTAAGGAATACGGGGAACTTTACCAGTGGTCCATCGACAAAATCCCTGATTTCTGGGCCTCCATGTGGGAATTTGCCGACATAAAGACGTCAAANCCCTATGACCGGGTGGTCGATGATCCAGGCAAAATGCCCGGCGCCAAATGGTTTCCGGGGGCAAGGCTCAATTTTGCCGAAAACCTTCTGCGCTACAGGGACGACCGTACGGCCCTTATATTCAAAGGGGAATCCCGGGATTCCACCAGGATGACCTATGCCGAACTGTATGATGAAGTAAGCCTTGTTGCTGCCGCGCTGAAAGAGGCCGGGGTACAAGTCGGAGACAGGGTGGCCGGATTCGTGCCCAATATGCCCCAGGCGATCATCGCCATGTTAGCCGCCACAAGTCTGGGCGCCACATGGTGCTCCTGTTCCCCTGATTTCGGCATGAAGGGAGTGCTTGACCGATTCGGCCAGATCAAACCGAAAATTCTCTTTACGGCCAACGGCTATTTATTCAAAGGAAAAAATCTGGATTCGCTCGCAAGGGTTTCGGAAATCATGGCTGCCCTGCCATCCATTGAAAAGGTCGTAGTCGTTCCCTATACGGAAGAGAACCCGGACATTTCAAAGGTTCCGAATGCCATAGGCTACAGGGAATTCATATCGGGTAGAGAACCTTCCGAAATTATCTTTGAGCAGCTTCCCGCAGACCATCCACTCTATATCATGTTCACCTCCGGCACCACGGGTCTGCCCAAATGCATGGTGCAGAGCGCAGGCGGCATCCTGGTGCACCACATCAAGGAACTGATGCTCCACGCCGATTTGAAACGGGAGGACACTATTTTTTATTTTTCCACCTGCGGCTGGATGATGTGGAACTGGCTGACAAGCTCTCTCGCCCTTGGCGCAACCCTGGTGTTGTTTGACGGGAATCCCTTTTATCCGGATCCCGGCGCCCTCTGGAAAATGGCCCAGGATGAAAAGATCACCGTGTTTGGAACGAGCGCCGGGTATATCGCCGCACTCCAGAACGCCGGCGCGCATCCCGGGAAAGACTATGACCTGTCTTCGCTGAAAGAAGTCCTTTCAACAGGGTCCCCCCTTTCCATAGAAGGGTTTGAATATGTTTATAGGGAAATCAAGGAGGACCTCCAACTGGCTTCCATCTCCGGAGGATCGGACATCAACGGTTGTTTTGCTGGCGGAAATCCCATGGGTCCGGTCTACGCGGGAGAACTTCAATGCAGATACCTGGCCATGAACGTAGAAGCCTTTGACGAAAACGGCAAACCGGTGCGAAACCGGCAGGGGGAACTGGTTTGTCTGGCGCCATCCCCATCCATGCCCATCTATTTCTGGGATGATCCGGACGGCAAGAGATATCATGAAGCCTATTTCGATGTTTACCCCAACATCTGGAGGCATGGGGATTTCGTAGAAATCAGTGATAGCGGGGGCGTGGTCATGTACGGCAGGTCGGATGCAACCCTGAATCCCGGCGGCGTTCGAATCGGAACGGCGGAGATCTACCGGCAGATGGAACAGATGGACGAAATCGATGACAGCCTCGTGGTGGGACAGAACTGGAACAATGACGTGCGCGTAATCCTTTTTGTCAAACTGGCGGCGGGCAGTGAGCTGAACGATGACCTCAAAAAAAGGATAAACGCGACGCTCAGGACAAACGCCTCACCCAGGCATGTGCCTGCCAAGATCATTGAAGTCCCGGCCGTCCCCTATACCCTGAATATGAAAAAAGTGGAACTGGCCGTCAAGAAGATCATCGAGGGAAAAGAAGTCCTGAACCGGGATGCCCTGAGCAACCCGGAGTCCCTTGATTTTTTTGCCGACATTAAAGAACTCGAAGAGGATTGAGGACGGAGGTCAGAAGTCAGAGGTCGGAAGTCAGAGGTCGGAAG
>DUZB01000049.1 GCA_013349725.1 Deltaproteobacteria bacterium
TTGGACAACGGGGGGGCCTTTTTCGGCTCTTCAAAAGGCAGGTCCATTTCCAGGCGAACATTGCCTAACCCCTTGCTTTTCCCGGCCCCGAACCAGAAGCGTCCCGCCTTCATCTCCTCGAGAAGGTAGAACAGTTTGTCCTGGTTTGCCCCATTGGACAGGGCGGGATTGCCCAGCGTAAGAATGAAATCAAAAACCGAATTTTTCAACAGAGTTTCCATCTTGTAGTTGGCATTGGCTTCAGCGGCCCATCGGTCCTCATCCAGTTTGATGCCCATTCGAAGATCGAAGAAACCATCCCGTTGGTAACTCTGCTTCTGCAGTTTACATTCTACTTTCTGGATCAGCCCTGTCGGCAGGGGCTCTCCGTAAAACCGTTGCCAGGATTCATTCAAAATCCCGATGTTCTTTCCGTTTCGGGACTGTCCAATGAACGCATCCATGAGGGCCTGGGCCGTTCCCGATATTTCGCCGGGTAGAGACACCAGGCGGTGGGCGCCGTCTCCGTCGCGGGTAAAGAGGGTTTTTCGTGCGTTGCCTCTGTAGATGGGGGACTCAGCAATCAGCTTTCCCTGTAGAATCATGATGGGGTCTCCTTAATATAGTAATTAACAAATTGATTTAGCATGCTAAAGCCATATATAGATGATAATTCTTGATATTTGAAAGTAGCCTATTCTTCGCATAATGGCAAGAAAAGTTTAGCCTTCAGCTTTTCATAGGCCATTTCCATTAACGGCTGCAGGTTGACGATATCCGCGTTGTTATATTCGATGAGGGTTTGCAGCGCTTTTTTATCTCCCCGTTGGTAAGCGTACCATAGTCGGATCGCTTCAAAACCGTCGATACCGTCGATGTCCTTTTCCCGCCCAATTCCCAGGTTTTTCTCAATCCTTTTGAGGCCGCCGGTAAGGCCAAGTTTTTTCAATACAAACCTCAGATCAATATGCCCCCCCGGCAGAGTGATGCCGGGAAAACAGCTTCGTATGAAGGGAAGATCAAAGGAGGCGCCGTTGAAGGTGATCACCAGGTCGTAGCAGGCGATGGCCGCTTCAAAGTCCTCCAGGTTGATTCCGTTTACAAAGGTCTGGATGGTTTTTCCGTCATACAGCCCGATAACCGTAATGTCCGCCCCATCTGATTGGTATCCCGTTGTTTCGATGTCCAGGTAGACCGCTTTCTCCTTGAAGGCATCGAATACACGCCACATCTCTCCAGAAGAAAGCCTTTCCCCGAAAAAGGAAACATCATCCCTGTGCAGCAGGGATGCCTCAAGAGTCAGTTCCATCAAGCGATCTATTCGAGGGGCGAGAAGCCCGCGACCGTGTTCCAAAAAATCCTGCCACGTATGAATACCCCGGGCCCAAAGTCGCTGCTCCGTTGAGGGGCCTACCCCTTGCACGTGTATAAATGTTCTTTCAAGCATGGTTCCTCGTTACTGGTTCCTCGCTATTCGTGAAACGTGAAACGTGATTCGTGATTCGTGAATTGTCCTTTGAGCTTTGAGCTTTGCCCCTTGAGCTTCTACACTCATCACTTACAATGTAAACATGCCGTTTTCATAAATAACGACATTTTCTCCTGTGGCGAGATGGGCCGTGACCATTTTTTTTTCGGTGTTCACCAGGTCCCAGTGCAGGGCCGAATCATTAAATCCCAGCTGGGCCTTCATTTCTTCCGTCAGTTCGGATGTGTCTCCATCATAGGTGTCCGTGTAAGACATGCCGACGGCGAGATGACAATTTCCGTACCGGCCCCCGTAATTTTCATCAAAGAGGGTGTTTGCCATGAATTGGTTGATTTTGGAGAAACGCTTGTCTGTAAGGGAAAATTCGCCGACCTGCCTTGCGCCTTTGTCCATGATGAGTTGTTTTTTTGTGAATTCATTTCCTTTTTCAGCCTCTACTTCCACGGCAACGCCTTTCTTGAAGAAAAGTCTCACGTTTTCCACATAGTTTCCGCTCCTGAAAGAAGGCTGATTGGCAACATATTTTCCTTCTGTTCCGCGCCAGTCGGGGGAGATAAAGAGTTCGAAGCTGGGAATATTGTGACCGGATATACCGATCCACTTTCTTTTGTCGCCGGGGGTGATTTTCAGATCAATATTTTCTGATTCCACCCGATAATAGTCGACAGCCATGCTGTTCAGCCAGTCTTTGATGGAGATGGCATCCTTGAAGACTCCTTTCCAGACGGCTACAGGGTCCGGTTTGTCCAGATAGCATGCCTTGATGATCTGGTTTGTATACTGTTTCATAGTAAGACCTGCCTGACGGGCCAGTTCTTCGGTGGGAAAAGTGCAGAGTGTCCAACCGAGATCGCCTCGGTCTTCCCTTTTTCGCATGATGTCTCTCAGTGGTTTCATGGCGACTGCGGTTTTCCCTATCCTTTTGGGATCGATATCCGCCAGGTGCGTCAGCGAGGTGGGGGCATGCAGAAAAATTCTGCCATGGATCTTTCTGTACAGGTCCTCCTGCCACGATCCAACAAAAACAAGCTGCTTGTTGTTTGCTTTCTGGTAAAAATCGTGTTCCATTACGGGGGTGAGTCCTGAACGCATGACCGGATGCATTCCCATATCCAGCAGTTTTCCATGGACGGCCTCAGCAAGTTCAAGAGCGGCAAACTGAAACTGGACAAGAACGATATCTCCTTTTTTGAATGCCCCTGTCCTTGCGGTCTTTAAGCCCCACAACAGGACATTCGCGTATTTATCGAGTTGTTTTTTTGTAAGCATGATGAAACCTCCTTTAGAATTTTTCAGGATAATCTTAATTCGTGATCATGGTGGTTCTGAGCTGACTCCCCGGAAGCTGGGAACGAATTTTTCCGTGGATAAAAAATCCCAGTCCCAGAATAGAGTTTTCTCCTCTCGTTCCCACGCTGGAGCATGGGAACCAGGAGGAAAACACTACTGACTTCTGACTTTTTTACAGTGTGGTACATCTATTGAATGAACCGACGGGTTGTCAAGAGAAATGGTATGGCGTGAGTTTTTTGCTTGACGAAATAAGCCTGAATAGAATATTCCCTGGTGGAGTATTTTGTGGACCTGGTTTTGAGTAAACGCTAACGGGAGAGACGCCGTATGAAAGACAAGCCGATAACGGAATTTGTTCTGCTTGGGGCTCTTATGTCAGGACCCATGCACGGGTATGAAATTCTGCGATTTTTAGATGCAGACCTGGGACCTGCCTGGCGCGTGAGCACAAGTCAGCTCTATGCTCTCCTTAAAAGGCTTGAGAGCAGCGGAGTTGTGACATCGACCATGGAATTCCAGGACACGCGGCCATCGAAAAGGGTTTTTTCTTTGAATAGGTACGGTAAAGAGATGTTTCTGGATTGGCTGCAGAAACCAAGCCCTTATGTTCGAGATCTTCGAACCGAATTTCTGGCCAAGCTTTTCTTCTTTCGGAAGCTCTCTCTGGAAGGAAGTCTGGCATTGGTAAAGGATCAGATCCAAGTCCTCGAAAGTGTGAGAGAGCGGCTTATCACATCGCGGAAGGAAGAAAAGGACCCGTATAAAAAAATGGTTTTTGGCTTCAAAACCGCTACCCTCAGTGGCTGGCTTGACTGGCTTAAAAAAGAGGCCGTGCCATTTGCGAAGGGAATCGTTCAAGGCTCTGCTTTGAGTTCGGAATGAATCTAAGATGTTCAGGAGTTAGTTTATGGCAAACAAGTTTAAATCATCCGCGACAGTTATTCCCGTGGATCAGGCCGCAGGAACCATCCTGGCCCATGATATTACGGAGATCAGGCCGGGCAACTTCAAGGGGCCGGCCTTTAAGAAAGGACATATCGTCACCGAGGAGGATATCCCTCATCTCAAGAGAGTCGGCAAGGAACATCTCTATGTGCTGCATCTGGAACCGGGAGAGGTTCATGAGGACAATGCGGCGCTTGCCCTGTCTACCGCCCTCTCCGGGCCAGGTGTCGTATTTGACCCCAATCCGTCGGAAGGAAAAATCTCCCTGAAAGCGGGATACAGCGGACTTCTAAAGGTGAATGTGGAGGTCTTGACCGCCATTAATCTTGTTCCGGATATCAGCTGTTCTTCCAGACACAACAGTACCGTGGTTGAAAAGGGCGAAATCATTGCTGCTGTCCGTGCTATTCCTCTGGTTATCGACGAAACCCTGCTGAAGAGGGCCGTGAAATTGGCGGAAGAGGCCGGAGGGATTTTTTCCGTAAAGCTGCTTACCACACCGATGACCGGGATTGTGATTACCGGGAACGAAGTCTATAATGGGCTCATCGATGATAAATTCGCGCCGATTATCAGGCGAAAGCTTCAATTGTATGATTGTGAGATTATAGGCACTGCTTTTTCACCGGATGATAAACAGACGATTATCAGGGAGATTCACAGGCATCTGAAGAACGGCGCGGAAATGCTTATTGTGGCTGGTGGAATGAGTGTGGATCCTGACGATATCACCAGGGTAGCCATCGCAGAAGCGGGGGCGGAGGATGTGGTGTATGGAACGCCTGTCATTCCCGGCGCCATGTTTCTTGCAGGGCGTATCGGCAACGTTCCGATCCTGGGATTGCCTGCCTGTGTTCTTTTTTATCGGGCAACCGTACTTGATCTGATTTTACCAAGGGTCCTGGCAGGGGAAACAATTACAAGGGAAGATCTTGCAGGCATGGCCCACGGGGGATTGTGCCTCAACTGCGAAACATGCCGTTTCCCCCGTTGTTCTTTCGGGAAATAATGGGTTGTTTCTACACATGCCAGTTCTTGTTTTTTGCTGCACGTCCCCGGGCCCTCGTCCGGATGAGCTCTGCTACAATGCTAACGGCAATTTCAGCAGGGGTTTCGGCCTGAATGTCAAGACCGATGGGAGCATGAACCTGGTCTATCTGGTCCTGTGATACTCCTTCTTCCAACAGTTTCTCGAAGATCATTCTGTTTTTTCGCCTGCTGCCGATCATACCGACGTACCTCGGAGAACTTTTGAGCGTCTGGCGAAGGATATCCAGATCGTGCATGTGCCCTCTGGTTACAATCACCACGTCATCATGGGGGCCGAAATGAATCCCCTTTGGCGCCACATCAAAAGGCTGGACCTGCACATCTGTGGCCATGGGAAAACGTTCCCGGTTGGCAAATTCTTTTCGATCGTCGATGACAATAATTTCGTCGCCGAGGCGATGGCTGATCCAGGCAAGATCCAGCGAAATGTGTCCCCCACCAAATATGTACAGTATGTTGGGGAGTTCGATGGGCTCAATATAAATCTGGTTTTCTTCGCCGGTCAAAGGGAAGAAGACAGGCACGCGCCCCTTTTCAACGGAAGGAAGATGATCTGCAACCGCCGCAGGTATGGTTAACCCTCCTGAAATGATCTTTCCCCCGGCCCAGAGAAGATGGGAATCATTGAACCCGACAGAAGTTTTCCTGATTGCGGTGACGAAAAGAACCCCGTCCAATCGGGAAAAAGACGTGGTGAGTTCTTTCAGGAACGGCAAGGCATCGTTTGCAATCGTTTCGAGATAAACCTTTACATTTCCTCCACAGATCATCCCTGCGGCGGCTACCTCCTTTCCGGAAAGGGAAAAGGAAAGAAGTTCTGCCCCTTTTTCTTCCAGATGGATCTCTGCTGCCTTCATTGTTTCAGCCTCCAGCTTACCTCCCCCGATACTCCCCAGGGTGGTCTCGCCTTTGCTGATGAGCATTCGGCTCCCGGAACTTCTTGGCGCAGAACCTTCCTGACTTACCACGGTAGCCCAGACAACCGGTTTACCCTCTTCAAGCATGGTAATTGTCGCATCAATGATATTCTTCATTTTTGATCTCTCATACGTTATACGTTCTAAGGATGGCCTCAAGTACGCCGCCACAGACGGCACGGGCTTTTTCACTGATGGTGTACACGTAACCGGAATTGGCCCGGGGATCAATATCGCCGATCTTGAGTCCTTTCCTAACGGGGATGCCTGGACGAATAAGTCCCCTCAAAATGCCGTCCACCTTCGTAATAACCGGTTCATCTCCAACTTTTGCGATAACGTTTCCTTTTTTCACCCTGTCTCCTATTTCGTGCCACGTCTCAAAGATCCCTTCCGCCGGTGCACGCAGGACTCGTTCGTACGTTACGCCTCCCATCTCGCCTGGTACGCCGGTATTGGGTTCGGCCGGTCCAGCCGTGAAAAGACGTCCGAGATGATGTCCCCTGTTGGTTTCAACCACATAGTGGGCATCTCGTCCGGCTTCATAGCCGGGACCCAGAGCAATGACCAGCGGTGCATCCGTAATGCTTATGCCTGTATTGCGTTTGCTCAGTGTCGCTTCCAGAAGCACATCCGGGGTCATCTCTTCTTTTATTTTCATTTCCGGGTCAATGATTACAGGTAGGCGCCGGTTTTCCCATGCCTTATGGATCTCCTCAACTCCCGTTGCCAGGACCGCTTCCACCCCCTCTACCTGTTTGCTGCCATCGTAGATCACTTCACAGAAGGATACTGCTCGTCTTACGGCGATCGGCCTGGCAACCTCTGTCATAACTACCCTGAAATGGCACTGATGGAGCCGCCAGGCGATGCCGCTGGCCATCTCCCCGGCGCCTTTGATAAGAACGGTGACATCCTTTATCATCTTCTTTCCTTTCCTTGGCCGGGTCTGCCTGTGCGTTACACGCACACAGGCAACAATCCGGGTAAATGATATTTATTTCCGGGCAGAAAGTTGGAATTTTACCACCCATGGCATGCAGGGCGCTTCTTTTAAAGATTTCTTTTTCGCACCATTGCCGGTGGCTGTCAACCCATATCAACAACAAACCGATTTTTCCCGGGGTTCTGTTTTTTTGTGTTCATGTAGGCTTGCTTGTGATAGAAATTAGGGGTTAAAAAAAACCTCTCAGGGGTACAGGATGAAACCGATTATTGATCTGGTGGCGGGCGCCCGTCCCAATTTCATGAAGCTGGCCCCCGTATTGCGGGCCATTCTGAAGCGAAATGAACTGGAACCGAGGATTGTCCATACGGGGCAACATTACGACCACAGAATGAATGATGTTTTTTTCGAGGAGCTGGGCATTCCCGAACCCCATGTCCATCTTGATGTGGGGTCCGGTTCCCATGGGGCCCAGACCGCCCGAATTCTTGAACGTTATGAGTCGCATGTGATGAAAAATCCGCCCGCAGCTTCCGTGGTTTTCGGAGATGTGAACTCCACGGTGGCCTGTGCCCTGGCAGCGGTTAAACTGGGGATTCCGATCGTACATGTGGAGGCGGGATTGCGGAGTTTTGATCGCACCATGCCGGAAGAAATTAACCGACTCTTAACGGATGCCATGGCTGCTCTTCTTCTGGTATCCGAACCGAGCGGTCTGGTCAATCTGCATCGAGAAGGCGTGGAAGAGGGCAAGGTAAAGTTCGTGGGAAATGTCATGATCGATACCCTGGTGCATGAACTCCCATTTGCTGAAAAATCTTCCATCCTTGACCGGTTGAATCTGGCAGGAAGGGAATATGCACTCATGACCATGCACCGACCATCCAATGTGGATGACCCTCAGATTTTGAAGGGGCTCCTTGAAGTGACGGCAGAACTGGCTAAAAAAATTCCTGTGGTATTTCCCGCCCATCCAAGGACGAGGAAGGCCATGGAACAATCGGGCCTGTGGAATCGATTTTCCGGGAAGTCTGATCTTTTATTTGTCGAACCCGTTCCGTACCGCGATAATCTTTGTCTTCTGGGAAAGGCTCGATTGGTGCTTACCGATTCAGGGGGAATGCAGGAAGAGACCACCTTTTTGAAGGTCCCTTGCCTGACGTTACGGGTGAATACGGAAAGACCGGTGACTGTCCGGAAAGGAACAAGCCGTCTGGTCGGAAATGAACCTGATCAAATACAAAATGCCATTGAGGATGCGCTGGCAGGAAGATGGCCTGCAGGGGAGGATATCGAACTTTGGGATGGGCGTGCGAGCGATCGCGTCGCGAAAGAGCTGGCTGTATGGATGAATATTTGATCTGAAACCCTGAATCTGTTTTCAGCACAAAGGAAGATTTGTATGGGTGCTCAAAAAGGCTTTTTCGTGGCCATAGGGAGCAGGCTGAAAGGGATTCCCGAGGTCCTCACCCTCGGGGTGAAACCTAACTTCCAGGATTATACGCAGGCAGAAAAAGGGGTCCTGTTCAACGCGCCTTTTGTCCTTTATCCCACGTTGAATTATGCCCAGTTTCTCACTACCATGGGCAAAAGGATTTTTCCCAGTCTGGAAACCTATCTCTATGCCGATGAGAAGATAAAACAGACCACCTTGTTTTATATGGCGGAAATCCCTCATCCCCGTACAAGGATCTATTATGCCCTTCACCGAAAAGATATTCTGAATGATTTCAAGTTCCCTTTTATCGGAAAGATTCCCAGGAGCAGCGCAAGGGGGCGAGGGGTTTTCAGGATTCAAAACAACGAAGAGCTTGAGAGGTATCTCAACCTGACGAAAATTGCCTACATTCAGGAATTTCTTCCCCATGAGCGCGATCTGAGGGTCGTGATTATCCATGATGAACCTGTTCTGGCCTACTGGCGTATTTCCAGGCCTGGCGATTTCCGAACGAACCTGTCACAGGGAGGGGAAATAGACTTCGACCACATTCCCGACGAGGGGGTGAAGGCCGCTCTGGAAGCAGCCGGAAAGTGCAGATTCAATGATGTGGGTGTGGATTTGATTTGCAGCGGAAACCGGTGGTTTGTTATTGAAGCCAACATGAAATATGGGCGGAAAGCGCTGAAAATGAAGGGATTTGACCTGAAACAGGTCTTAAGGGAACGGCTTTTGTCAGGGAAGATTGCAGCAGCATGTGGAAAAAAATAAAACGGGCATTCTTTTGGATCATTTTTATTCCTTCCATTTTTCTTGTGGGATTTCTGGGGTATTTTTATTACCAGGTTTCCAGAGAAACCGCGTTGGTTATCAAGAAAGGGGCCATCGACCGTATCATTGCATCGGAAAGTCCCGTTTACTATGGAGACGGGCACACGCCGATTGGTGTTTTTTTTGAAAAGACCCACAGCAAATATATCGCCTATCAGGAGATCCCGAAAGTATTTGTAAAGGCATTGATTGCATCGGAAGACAGCAACTTTTTTCATCATTTCGGCTTTGACCCGAAAGCCCTGTTGCGGGCCTTTATTGCCAATATCAAGAGCGGACGGATTGTTCAGGGAGGCAGCACCATAACCCAGCAGACGGCAAAGAATGTTTTCATGCGGGAAAAGAGGTCCTACGAGGCCAAGTTGAAAGAACTGATCCAGGCGTTTCTTCTTGAGAGAAAATACAGCAAAGAGGAAATTATTGAGATGTATGCCAATCAGTTCTTTGTTACAGGGTATGGAAAGGGGCTGAGGATTGCGGCCCAATATTACTTTGACAAAGACCCCGGGGACCTGGATCTGGTGGAGGCGGCCTTTATTGTAGGTTCAGTAAATGGTCCGAACCTGCACAATCCCTTCTTGAAAAAAAGTGAAGATGCCAGGGCCAAAGCCAGAATGTCTGCCGGATTGCGAAAGAACTATGTGCTTTCAAGGATGCTGACGCAGAATTTTATTACAAAAAAAGAGTATGAAGAGGCCATTGAAAAGGAGGTCCCCTTTAAAGAGGGATCTATTACATTCAGACTGAACGTGATTATGGATTATGTCCGGGAGCAGCTTGAGTCTGACTACTTCAAGAGAATACTGCGGGAACAGGGTGTGGATAATATCGCCACCTCGGGAATCAGCATAACCACTTCCGTGGACAGGCAGATACAGGAGGCGGCGCTCCTGTCACTGAGGGAGAAACTGCAATCGCTTGATATTGTACTTGAAGGGTACGATGCGTTAAAGGAAACAGATGAGCGAGCGGGCTTCCTTGCGAAGAAACCGGACAGCAGTGGGGACAGCCTCCCGTTTCTTGCAAGAATAGAAGAGGTAAAGGCAGACAAAGAGGTCGGCAGTCTCATGGTGTCATGGGATCAAGGTGAAGGGCGGATCGATTACGAAGGACTCAAACCGGTGGCGGAAGCATGGCTTCATGGACGGATCGGTCCCGGGGCCGCATTGGGAAAGGAACATCTGCCTTTATTTCTGAACCGGTTCAAGAAGGGCGATTTTGTCCCCGTGAGGCTGAAGGTAGAGAAAGAGACCAAATCCGGAGCAGAAAAACGCACGGTCCTGCTCTCCCATATTCCCTTTCTTGAAGGAGGGATTGTCGTTCTCAAAGAGGGTATGATCAAGGCCATGGCCGGGGGGTTTTTCAACCGTTTTTTCAACAGGGCCATTGATGCAAAAAGGCAATTGGGTTCTATTTTTAAGCCTATGGTATATGCCGCGGCCCTTCAGTTGAAATGGAATATCCTCGATCCTCTCCTGAACATCAGGGATCTTTTCCGTTTTGAAGATACGTTCTATTTACCCAATCCTGATCATGAGCCGCAAAGCGATACGGTCTCCATGGCCTGGGCCGGGGCGCGATCTGAAAACCTGGCGACGGTATGGCTTCTTTATCACCTGACGGACCACTTAAACATGGGCGAATTTAGACAGGTTGCGGATCTTGTGGGGCTTGGAGAAAAGGAAGGGGAGACCTACGAGACCTATAAGGACCGAATCAGAGATCAGTATGGCGTTGTTGTAAATAATCAGACCATGCGGGAAGCGGCCTTTGAAGAGGCGAAAGAACAGATCCGATCCGATGTCATTTTTGCGGGATACGAGGAAATTTTAGGGTCTCTCGGGCGGATTCATTTTGATCTGCCGAAAAATGTGTTGAATGATGAAAAGCAGGGTGATTCTCAGATAAGCAGGCGGAGTTTTCAGCGGCTTGAGACCTTAAACAATGAAATGAAGAAAAAGGTGGTTGACATCAGAAAGAGCCTGGGACAATCCGTATTGCCTGAAGATCCCATGGCGCGTGCCAGGCTGTCGGAATCCCTTAAAAACTTTTATCTGGGGACCGGAAAAGGGACGAATAAAATATTCGCATACATGAACTCTCCTCAATATGCCGGCCCCCTTACGCTTACTTCTGTGACTCCCGGTTTGGCGATTTCGGAGATGCCACTTTTTTCCGATCCCGGCGCCATCTTGATTGACGGATGGTTGCCATCTGAAATGATCAGTCTTCTGGAACGCAGCACGGAGAGAAATTTTGCAGAGATGCTGGCGCGCAAGCGATACAGTTTCGAAACGCTTTCCAGAATCCGCGATTTTCGAACCCTTGTAAATCTTTCTTTCGTGGTGTATCTTTCCAAAAGACTGGGCATAGAAACGGCATTGGACCCGGTTCTTTCTTTTCCTCTGGGTCCGAATTCCATCAGTATCATGGAGGCTGCGCTGGCCTATGAAACCCTGCTGACCGGGACCCGGTTTTCTTCCCCTGTCGGAGAGAAGGATGACTCCGTCCCGATTATTCAGAGGATTTCCGACAGGGAAGGGAATGTCCTCTGGGAATATACAAGTGATCCGAAAAAAGTTGTTTCCGATAGGGTTTCCGTACAGGTATCCGAGATACTGAGAAACGTGATGGAAAATGGAACCGGGAGGAGTGCCAGGGATGCTGTCAGGGTTTTCGATATTCCCATCCCTTCCTTTGGTAAGACGGGGACATCCAATAACTATACCAATTCCAGTTTCGTGGGGTTTATCCCGGGGTACGATAGAAAAGGCGGACAGATGAGCATGAAGGACGGATATGTGATTGCCGGTTATGTGGGGTACGATGATAATCGCCCCATGAAAGGCAAGTATCTTTCCGTTTACGGCGCGGCAGGGGCCCTTCCTCTCTGGGTTGATACAGCAAAGGCCGTTGTTGCTTCTCCCGATTACGTAGCAGGTCTTCAGCCGGCTGATCTCATATTTTCTCAGATGGTCCTTCCTGAAGAAATCAAAAGAGAATTCAGAAAAGAGCCCGTATCGCCTTTGACGGGGCTTCCCCTGCAACCCGTCGAGCGGGATCAGCGCCGATCCCAGGGTCCGGAGGTACTTTCACCCATGCAGGAGAAGGGGGGGGAATGGCAACTGATGAGGTATTTTGAGCCTGTTCCGGCGGTATCGCCATGATCAGAAAAATTCTCTGGAGTTTTCTCCTTTCATTCATTTTCCTTTTTGCCTGTGCGCCAAACATCAAGAAAACGGTGAACCCGATTGAACAGACCCGGGTCGAGACCGGTTTGCCTATTGAAGAAGGACTTGTTGACAGGAAAATAGGTCTTTTGCAGGAGATGTTGAGAAAAGAACAGCTCTCGGACATGGACCGGGACGTTGCCATGCAACTTCTTGATTCCTACAATCTCCTCAAAAAGAGTTCAGCAGGCCGTATCGATGAGGAGCAGCTGCGGGAGTTGGTCCTCTCTCTCTCAAAATCCCTTTCCAAAGTGGATGAACCGTTTTTTTCCCGTGAGCAGATCTTGATGTTCTCTGGAAAAGAGACCGCCGCAAGGTTATTGAAGGAAAGAGAGCGAATCATGGATCTGTACCGGGAACGGGATTATAGAGGCGTAATCAGTGACTGTCTCAAGTTGCGATCAGAGTTTGGTTCGGATGCCGTTTCCCTGGAACTTGGATTGCTGTTTGCATTGTCTCTTGGGGAAGAGGGCAAGCTGCAGGAGGCGGTTCAATTGGGAGAGGGAATAGCGCGACAGCTTAAGAAATCTCCGGATCTGGCCTTTTTAAGAGCTCATATCGCAAGGTGGCAATTGCAGCTTGGCAATAGAAATGGGGCGCTGACTGCCTATGAGCAACTGACCGGCGATCTGGATGAAACTACAGCCCTCTTGAAAGCGCTTAAAGCGGATATGGATAACCGTGTTTCCCCTGAAAACGGGGCGGAAAAAATAAGCAACGGGAATTCGGACATACCGGTCTCAGGCAGTGCGGATGATGGGAAAACCACGGAGCAGATCATAGAGGATTCGAGATCCCTGATTCGCGAAAACAGGTATGATGAGGCAAGGCAACTTCTGTTGAGCAAAAAGAAAAATGCTGAACAGGGATCTGAATTGGAAAAATTCGAATCGGCGCTGCTGGAAGTTGAAAAGGCCCAAGAAAAATTTGCGGCGGAAAAGGCTATTCGGGATGCCTATGTAAAGACTACCCTTGCTACGGTTAGGGATCTCATTGAAACCGATAAATTTGAAGAGGCCATCCAAAAGCTTGAAACCATCAGCCAGGTTCAGGATGAAAACAGTGAAGCGACGCTGCTTAAGGAACGTGCAGTGGAAGGAATTATCAACAGGGACAGGAACAAAGCGGCACAGCTATTTCTGTCTGCAAGGAAGAGTGGTGATGCCTCTGAAAAAGAGGCATTGCTGACCTCCGCCCTTCAGATTCTTGAGGAGCTGGTTGAGAAATACCCCTCGTCGGATTTAAAGGATAAGGTCCTGTCAAATATGTCCAGAGTAAAGGATGAACTGAAGAATTTGAAGGGAAGTCGATGATAGTAAATGAGAGATTTTAGGGGCTTGGTTCTAATTTCGCCCACTTGATCCAATTAGTCGAGAGTACGTTCGGAAGGTCATAATCGTAATCATAATCATAATCTTACTCTTTTACATCCTATTTTAGAGCCGCACGATTATGATTATGAATATGAGTATGAGTAAGAAAATAAATGTAATGGACCACGTTAGAACCAAGCCCGATTTTCGATCTTGGAGCAAAGCAAAATGGAGAATATATGAAGAAGATAAAGATGATTGTTGTGGGGCTTTTGATGTTGCTTGCAAGCTTGAGTATTTTGTCGTGTTCGGAATTACGTTCTGAATTTAACCCACATGAATGGCGATATGCACCTTTTAATAATACCCCGCCCTCGTGGGAGAATGATATGGGGCGCCCTGATGACCCGGAATCCTACGGGGAGGAATCCTGGTGACAGATAAGTCGTCACTTTTTCGGGCTGGTCTGACTTCTAATCGCCTTGACTAAGTAATATAGGGGTCACGCAGTCCTTTCTTGTAAATTTTTCCAGAGCCGGTCTTTGGAAGAGATTCCAGGAAGTCCACGCTCTTGGGCGCCTTGTAACGGGCCAGTTCTTTTTTGCAGAAAGCGATGATTTCCTGTTCCGTCACTTCTCGACCTTCTTTCAAAACCACGAACGCCTTTACAATCTCCCCCCAGTGGCTGTCCGGTACTCCGATTACTGCGGCTTCCAGCACATCCGGGTGCATGTAAAGGGCGTTTTCCACTTCGGTGGAATAGACATTCTCACCACCCGTTAATATCATGTCTTTTTTCCGGTCTACAATGGTTACATAACGCTCATTGTCCATCACAGCCAGATCCCCGGTGTAAAGCCATCCATCCTTCATGGCCTTTTCGGTTTCTTCCGGCAGGTTCCAGTATCCGGGGGTTACACTATCCCCTTTTACGATGATCTCGCCAACCTGCCGGTTGTCCGCAGCCACGTCGTTGTTGTTTTCGTCTACCACTCGCAGGTTCACATTAATGAACTCCCTGCCGGTCTTTGCCTTGAACTTGAGTTGTTCTTCCGGGGGCAGTTCTTTCAGATGCTCTTTGAGAATGGACATGGTCAGGTAGGGGCTGGTTTCAGTCATCCCATAGGTCTGAATATAGTCGCATTTGAATGCTTCAACAATTTTCCGGACCGTCTCCGAGGCAATGGGGGCGCCTCCGCTCAGGATTACCCTGAGGGAGGAATAATCAAACCGCTGCAGATCCGGATGGTTGACCATCATGTTGAGCATCGTGGGGATCAGGTTTGAAAGGGTGATTTTCTCCTTCTCAATGAGTCTCAGTACACTCAAAGACTCAAAAGTGGGTTGAATAACGTGTTTACCCCCCACCCAGGTTATGGCAAAAGTGGCCCAAGCATCGGCCAGGTGAAAGAGGGGCGCCACATGAAACCAGTTGTCTCTGTCGGTGAGATGCAGCTCTGCAATGGTACCTAATGCATGGCTTCCCACATTCTTATGGGTCAGGATAACCCCTTTGGGGCGGCCCGTGGTTCCACTGGTGTAATACAGATGGGCAATGTCGTTGTCTTCGATGGCTAATTCCGGAGGCGGGTTGGGAGAGGCGTCGGCGAGCAGGGTTTCATAGCTCATTTGGGCAGGAGATGCAGCAACCCCTGTGGCTTGGGTAATGATGATCTTTTCCACGCAGGGAGCCCGCTCGGGGATCTCTTTGATTATATTTTCAAAGACTCCCTGGGAGATCAGAATTCTTGATTGACTATCCTGAAGGATTATGGCAATTTCTCTTGGAGAGAGTCTGAAATTAAGGGGCACCAGAATGGCCCCGATATGTGCAGCTGCAAAGTAGGTTTCCAGGAATTCGTTGGAATTCTCATGGATGATCCCCATCCTGTCCTGTTTTTTGATGCCCACATCCATGAGTGCCCGGGACAGCCTCCAGACCCTTTCGGCAAATTCGGAATAGTTCATCCTGGTATCCCGGCACACGACCGCCTCTTTATGGGGGTA
>DUZB01000050.1 GCA_013349725.1 Deltaproteobacteria bacterium
CCTGATAGAAATGAAAGGGTTTGATCTGAAGGATCAGATAGAACGATATGTACGATGGTGGAAGGAGGGTTACCTCAGCAGCAATGGCAGTTGTTTCGACATCGGAAACACGGTTCGAAAGGCTCTGGAAGATTTTGAGAGGACAGGCGACCCCATCTCAGGCCCTCTGGGCCTTCTGCCATTCCACTTCTTTTAAAGACGGTTGTCTCCTGGCCGTCAACCTGGGCGATGACGCAGACACCACCGGCGCCGTGTATGGTCAACTGGCAGGGGCATTTTACGGAGTAGATGATATTCCTGGCGACTGGCTGGGAAAAATCGCCCACAGAAAATGGATTGAACGTCTTGCCGAAAAGCTTTTTGATCTCAGCGGCCGTATTCAACCGTCGTAAATCCTAAGGAGCCAGATACGGAATTCTCTTCTGAAGAAATGTCCCGCCTTAACTATTATAAAACAGTGAGGAACACCCATGATTAAGCCCGGTTCACGAGATATCAAAGTCGATATGCTTATTGATGGCGAGGAACTTGAGGAGTTACAAAAGCATACCTGGTCGATGGTGGAAGCTTTTGGTCTTGATCGCCGGATTGAAAAATATAAGGGAAAAAGGCCCATAGGTTTTTATCGTTGGGATATGGACTGCTTGATTGATGTACTGAGCATAGCACTGGATGATCCAAAGGAATACCCAGATCACAAAAGTTCAGGTTACCTTGCACTGAAAAAACTATCTGAAAAGCTGAAAGCTGAATATGAAAGAAATTTCGAAGAATGAGCTCTATTGTCGAAAAATAAACTGAGATATGAGCATGTTCAAGTTAATCGCTTTCGCTGTACTATCCATCTGCCTCATTTTTATATCCTGGCGCTCACTCCGTGCGCTGCGCTCACATGGCTTCTATCGTTTCTTTGCGTGGGAGTTTATCCTTGCCCTGTTCCTGTTAAATGTAGATGCCTGGTTCAGGAACCCGTTTTCGTTGCACCAATTGGTTTCATGGTTCCTGCTTTTTGTTTCTATCATCCCGCTTGTATTCGGGGTTCGATCTTTAGCCAGTCAAGGAAGAGCAGGGAAACACCGACAAGATGAACCGGGACTTTTGGCCCCCCCTTTGGTCGACACGGGTATTTATCATTACATTCGCCACCCTCTGTACAGCTCTTTGCTATTACTGGCCTGGGGAATATTCTTTAAAATTCCAAGCTGCTCAGGACTACTCCTGGCGCTGATTGCGACGTTGTTTCTATTTGCCACAGCCAAGGCGGATGAGGCCGAATGTATTCGCTTCTTTGGCCCGGAATATGAGAAATACATGAAACGAACGAAAAGGTTTGTGCCGTTCTTGTTCTGATGATTCGGTGTGTCCTGAATTGTCGATGCGGCTCCGTAGCAGTTGCGGTGCTCAGCAAGTAAATCGGGTCGGCTCGTTATATTCGTGGCGACCTGAGGTATACTTTCGAAAACATATCATTTTGATTTTCTCTCTTTCATGATAGATTACCTCTGTCGGGGCTATTGAAACTTGCTCCTGGCTTACTCTGAAATCCAAACTGGACACTCTGGCCTTGATATAAGTTTTCTAATACCATTTGTATCCTGGAATATTCCAAAAATTCAGGATAATGCAAGAATTCCCTTTGTGAAACTGGATTATCTGAAAACTAACAAATCCGCACATATTGTGCCAGGCAAAACATCATTGAGTGCCGGTATCCCCGATCACATCTCCCAATATTGTGAGCCATAAATACCCTTGACAGATCAAAGAATATAGGTGAATATTTTATTCGTGGTCGGGGCGTGTCTGTCCCATCCAAATAAAACCTTTACAGGTGAACTCCTTATGCTGTTCCGGAGTTACACCAAGTGGGCGAAGTTAGAACCAAGCCCAAAAGTCTAATTATGCATTAACTCCCCTAAACGAATTGGTTACACTGAAATGATATGCAAAACTATATTTTATTTCGTTTGGATCACATTGATCATTATTACCACGCCGTGCTTTGGCAACGATTCAAAATTACAGTTGAGCTCTGAAGAAAAAGCTTGGATAGGAAAAAATTATACAGTCAGAGTCCGTATCGGCCATGCTCCGCCATTTATGTTAACAGAAGGAAAAATCGGAGGGATATCCATAGACTATTTGACACACATATTCAACCGTAATGGGATAAAATTTCAGTATGTTGACCAAAACGAAGTGACTTGGCCCCAAGCCCTTAAATATATAGAAAGAAACTGTGATATCATCATTGGAGGGGGCGGACCGAGGGTTGAGAAATTCGTGGAATTGGCCGTTTTTTGGAGGATATAAAACTTGTGATTACTCCAACGTATCTCAGGTGCGGTCTCAAATGAGAGCGGGCAGGATATTCAGAAAAACTGTAGGCCGGTGAGCTCATAAAATCAGAATGTGACGACTACCACATCTTGTGGTTGCGCCGCTCATCGATCATTAATCCCAAATTCCACAATCCCTATATTAATCTTCTGTTGAGCTCGGAACCTGGAGGCCTGAAATAAGCACCTGCCTGGAACGAATTGTTTTGGTGCAGGATGGAGAAGGATGGCAATTCAATTCTTCCGTTTTGAAACCTGAAGACACGCCCGCAAATCATCGAAAGCCACCCATCACAGTCTTGCCCATACCACAATATCTTGGGGGTCCTGATCTCAAAAGAAATTCTGTGGTGGTGCCTATCACATGCATCGCAGGTGTTGTGAGAGCTCAATATAATACCTGTTTCAGGATGAACAGCCCTGCTTCTTTTAGAAGTGGGCGAGGTACCCACCATCAACCGCCAGCACATGACCCGTGACATAAGATGCGGACGGAGAAGCCAGAAACACAACGGCGCCTGCAATTTCGTGAGGCTTCCCCCAACGGCCGATAGAGGTGCGTTTGGCCAGCCGGGGGGCGATTTCAGGATTAGCGATGAGGTCCGCGTTGGTTTCTGTGGTAAAAACCCCTGGAGCAACGGCATTGACCGTGATGCCGGAAGGCCCTAATTCGGCGGCTAACGCCCGGGTGAGGGCAAGAATGCCTCCTTCGTGATGTATATTGGCGACCCGATCAATTCCCGAGCGGATATACGTGCCGGTGGTGATGAAAAATAGCACTGTGTCTTTTTGTTCCTCATAGAAACTTCACGCTAATCCGCAATGAACCACTATTGCAAGCCTTTTGTGTGTGATGATAATTGCTTTTAATGGGGAATTGTGCAATAGGAATTTGCAGGGCAGTAAATGTCTTTATCGTTCTATCCTATTCACCAGAGACGTATATGATGCTGGAGGACATTATCATGACCATAGCAGATCAAATTGCCGAATTCGTAGCCGAAACGACCTTTGATGATATCCCGGCGGAGACGGTTACTTTTGTAAAGCATCTGTCTTCCAAGATTATTGCCGCCATGCTTACCGGTTCCACCACGCGGGCGGGGATGAAGACCGCGGAGTATGTAAGATCGAAGCAGGGCCCGGCAGACGTGGGTGTGATCGGGGCAGGGTTTCTTTGCGAGCTCGAGGATGCGGTCTTTATTAACGGCATCACTTCCCATGCCGCGGAACTGGAAGATGACCAGTTTCCTTCGGCAACCAGCGATATTACCGTCTTTCCCGTCATATTTCCCATGGCCGCAAAATTAGGGCTCACGGGCAAAGAGGTCATCACTGCCTCGGCCCTGGGTCTGGAGATTATGAATCGGGTAGGCATGTTCCCCCTGTCTTTTAAAGGCTATACGGATCTTCCTTTTTATGGGGTAATTGGTGCAGCAGTTACTGCGGGAAAGGCCCTTAAACTCAATCCCGAACAACTGAAACAGGCTATGGGGATCTCCATGGGAAGGGCAAGCGGTTATATTGTCAACTTCGGGAGTGACGCTCACTACATCGAATCTGCCGGAGCGTGCAGGGATGGGCTGATGGCCGCCTTATTAGCCCAGAAAGGGTTGACCGGCAACCCGAACATCGAGAAATGGCTGGTGGATCTCTATGCAGGGTCCGAGCATGCAATAGATACCCAAAAAATCGTGCAGGGTCTTGGCGGTTCCGAATGGCGGGTGCATGAGATATGGATCAAAAAATATCCCTGCTGTTTCCTGACCCACCGTCATATAGATATGATGCTGGATATCCTGGCTGAACAGAAAGTCTCTTATGGGGATATAGAACGGGTCGGGATTGACGTGGGACCGGTGGATTATACGTGCAATCGCCCACAACCAAAAGATCCCGAGGACGCGAGATTCAGTTTTCAACATATCATGGCCGCGTTAATGCTCGATGGCGATATTGACAGCTATCACTTTACTCCTGAAACACTCTCCGACAATCGATTCCGGAATGCATGGCCAAGAGTATCGGTAACCAACCACCCGGACTGGCCCGCCGAATTCATGAGTGGCGTGGCCCGTATAACCGTCTCGTTGAAAAACGGGGAACAGGTTGTTAAAGAAAAAAAACAGGCCCTGGGCGGGCCACAGTTCCCACTGACGCAGGACCAGTTCAAAGAACTTTACCATAAGTACACTAAAAGCGTTCTGACCCCAAAGGAGATGGAAGAAACATGGCAGGTCCTTTCCAATCTTGAAAAAGTGGAGGACATGACCGGTTTCCTGAAAAAAATTGTCTTTCCCGGGAAATAGGTTGGAGCAGTGAATCAGCATACCAAAAAGAGATGGCGTTTTCTTGAGGTCGATTGGCTGACCTATGCCCGGACGGCCGTGTTCCGGCCCACCCTCTTAAAGGCGGTAAGCGAACGTATTGTGCCTGCCACATTGAGCTTCTGCAGCTTTCCCAGGCCGAGCGTTATCCTCAATTATTTTAATGATCCGGACAAGGACATCGACCTCCACTTCTGCAGGGAGAGAGATATCCCTGTCTACCGTGTTATTTCGAGCGGGGGTCCTATTTTCGGGGATACGGGATATACCTTCGCCTTTATCCATGCAGAAAGGGGCAGCCATGGCATACCATCCACCGTAGAAGAGATGTTTGCCAAAACGCTTTCGGGCATTGCCCATGGCCTGAGTGAACGCTTTGACATTGAGGTCCGGTTCAGGCCCCTAAATGACCTGGAAGCCAGAGCTTCGGACGGCGTCTGGCGTAAGATCGGCCCCTCCTCCTGTTTTTTTGACAAGCAGGCCATTCAAATGGGCTCAGGCATTCAGATACACCGGCCCGATCTCGATCTGATGGCAACCATCATTACCCCACCCCCGGAAAAATTCCATGATAAACAGGCAAAAAGCATTCAGGAAAGGGTGACATGTCTGGATGATATCGTGGGCAGGAAAGTGGAGATAAATGAAGTCAAGCAGGTCTATGTTGCTCAGATAGAAAAAACATTCGGCGTGGAGCTGAGCCACGGGGAATTGAGCCGGCAGGAACTGGATTATTTCAAGGAATTCGAGGAGGAATATACCTCTGAGGGTTTTCTTATGGACCGGTCCGAAAAACGCCTTGATCCACTTCCCCGGGGGACCCGGCGCCGGCAAATGCAGTACAAGATCCCGGGTGGACCGTTGATAAGAATCATATGCTTTATCAAGGGCAGCAGGATATGGCGCATCATCATTACCGGATCTATTCATGCCAGCCCTCTTCAGCCCTCTTCTCCCGTGCATGAGATGGAGAATGCCCTTATGGAAACACCCATTGATGGCAAGGTTATACGGGACAGGCTGAACCACGTGATGAATAGACCCAATTATGAAATGCCGGGGGTCATGCCGGAAGAACTGGCCGAAAAAATCATGAGGTGCTGTCAGTGAAATGTGGTTCCATCGCATCCTATGCAAATTGCCTGGTAACCCATTTTAGATTCATCAAATCCATTAATGCCAGGGTTTTTGAATAAGATACGTTCCATCTCGTTTGAAAAAGAGGGAAACGAATGGGTAAAAAGAGATTGCCGGAAGGTCTCAGGACACAGTTAGACTATTTATACGGGCTTGATTTTTATCGCAAAAAAATGGATGAGGCGGGCATTGTCCCCGGGGATATCCTCTCTTTAAAAGACTTTGAAGGGTTCCCATTTACCACACACGGGGAATTTGTGAAAGAGATGGACCGGAAAAATCCTCCTTACGGTTCTTTCTATCCTCCCGGGGTGGTTCGAATAAATTTGACCCCATCGGGAGATCATCTGTTGCCCATCTTTCATACTGCCGGAGACCTGGAGTGTATGCACCAGGTCTGTCATCGATCGCTGGAGGCGGCAGGGGTTACTCGTAACGATATTTGCGCCGTTACCTTTGGCTACCATCTCTTCATTGCAGGCCTGTTCTATCAGGGCCAGCTTGAGACCTACGGCGCCAAGGTGATACCCGTAGGGCCCGGTGAGACGGACAGGGCAGTGGACATCATCAACCGACACGGCGTTACGGTGCTCGTGGCCAACCCGAGCTTTGCTCTTAAACTGGGCTCCTCGGGCATGAACAGGATCAAAATCCTCTTTGCCGGCGGCGAACCCTTGACCTCCGTTTCGGGCTATAAGGACAGAATCCGTCAGGCCTTGGGCCGGGACCTGGTTATCATAGACTCCTACAGCATGAGCGAATGTATTCCCATTGCCCGTAACTGCGCCATGGAAACAGGGCTTCATATAATGGATGAATTTGTCTATGCCGAGATCATAGATCCCGAAACAGGGAAAAATCTTGAAAATGGGCGCATGGGTGAACTGGTGTTGACACACATAAAAAAGGAAGCCCAGCCGCTCCTTCGATACCGGACCGGTGATCTTGCGGAATTGGTGGAAACTCCCTGCAATTGCGGCAGGCACGTGACAATGCCCAGGGGGATATCCGGTCGAACCGGTGAGATGCTCAAGGTGAAGGGGGTCAAACTTTATCCGTCGCAGATCAAAACCATTATCAATGAGCACGGAACCGGGACCGGTTTCAGGCTGACAATCCGTTCAGAAAAAGGGGTCGACAGACTGATCCTGACCCTTGAGGATATACCGGGAGCACGGCCAAAACTTAAAAATCTCCGTCATGCCCTCAGGAAGGCTACGCTTCTGAATTTTGATGAAATAGCGTTCCGGGGCCACCTGGAGGAAGGCCCGATGGTTTCGGATGAACGGGACGTTCTTTCCTCTACCCTCTAACAGAGTGGATCAAAAGTGTATGGATAACAAAAGCAAAAAAGTCGGCTTTATTGGTCTCGGGGCCATGGGTTTTGGTATGGCCTGCAACATTGTCAAATCAGGGGTTCCCACAACCGTTTACGATATCGATGAGAAAAAAGTCCGTGCGGTTACGGACAGGGGCGCTATGGCCTCTGAATCGATAGCATTACTCGCCCGCAATAGCGACGTGGTGATAACCATTCTTCCCGGTGAAGGCGCTGTAGAAAAGGTGTATTTGGGACAAAGCGGCCTTGTTGAGGATGGCAAGAAAGGCAGCATCCTGATAGATATGGGGACAACTTCAACAGGGCTTCTCGATAAAATAAGTAAACAGGTTGAAAACAAGGGGATAAAGCTGTTGGGAGCGCCTGTGAGCGGTGGGGCCATCGGCGCCGAGGAGGCCACGCTTACTATCATGGTTGGTGGTGATAAAGATGCCTTTGATAAGTGTCAAGGCATTTTACAGGCCATGGGGAAGAAAGTGGTCTATACAGGGCCCCTGGGGACTGCAACCGTGGTCAAACTGGTAAATAACCTTCTTCTCTTCGTAAAATGTGCGGCCATTGCCGAAGGATTTGTTCTGGGAGTCAAAGCAGGGGTATCCACCGATGTCCTTTACGATCTGATTACCTCCAGCAGTGGAACAGACTGGGCCCTTGAGACGATCTTTTCCAGGTACGCCTTTCGCGGCAAATTCACACCGCCCAGCTTTGCGCTGGCAGGCGTGTTGAAGGACTTGGGTCTTGCCCGGAAAATGGCAAAAGAACTGGATGTTTCCACCGTGCTGGCGGACCTCAGCTATGAGCTCTTTGAAAAGGCGGTTGATGCTGGAAAAGGGGAAATGGATTTTTCCGCCATTCTATCTCTTCTTGAAGAGCAGGCAGGGGTGAAAGTCCGGTTTGGCGACCGAGAAGAGTCGAATTCTGAAAGTTGATTCGTGAGGAGGAACGAAATAATTCGGCAAGAAAAAGCATCTGTTTTTTCGGCCGGCATCCCGTCACGATCCGTTCTTTCTGATGCCTCCTTTTTTCATCTTGTACCTGAGTACCCGTTCACTGATGCCCAAGCGTTCTGCTGCCCTGGTCTGAATCCAATCGCTCTTTTCCAGGGCCGAAAGGATCATTTCCTGCTCCACTGCTTCCAGTCTCTCAGCAAGGGAACCTTCGGTGGCGGTCTGAAAATGACGAATCTCTTGAGGAAGGTCTCCCGGTGTAATGGAGCGTCCCCTTGTTAGCGTGACGGTTCGTTGTACAATGTGCTCCAGTTCTCGCACATTCCCCGGAAACGGGTATTTTATGAGCATATCCACCGCCTCGGGGGTGAAATGCAAGGGGGTAGCGGCATAACGATCCAGAAAAAAGTCTAAGAATGCGGATATCTCCTGACGACGGTGCCGCAGAGGAGGGACCTCGATCTCAAGAACCCTGATCCGATAGAACAGGTCTTCCCTGAACTGCCCTTCATCGACCATTTTTTTGAGGTTGCGGTTGGTGGCGGCGATCAGACGGACGTCCACATCGATCTCCTCTTCGCTGCCGACGCGGCTGATTTTCCCTTCCTGAACTGCCCTTAGAAGTTTGGGTTGAAGGGAGAGCGGCATCTCACCGATCTCGTCCAGCATCAACGAGCCCCCATGAGCCAGTTCAAACCGGCCTTTCCGGTTGTTCGTGGCCCCGGTGAAGGCGCCCTTCACGTGTCCAAACAGCTCGCTTTCAAAGAGGTTTTCGGGGATTGCCGCGCAGTTTACCACAATAAACGGCGCGTCGCCTCTGGGGCTTAAAAGGTGAATGAGATGTGCCACCAGTTGTTTTCCTGTCCCGGTTTCGCCCGCCACAAGAACCGGCCACTGACTTTGGGCTACCCGCCGCACCAGAGAAAGGACCTCTTTCATGGCCCGGCTTTCCGCCATGATCCTCAAGGGAAGGGGGACTTCTTCCATGGCTGCTTCAACCACCGCCACATCTTCATCTACCGCCGCCAGGTCTTCCATCTGCTGAATCTTTTTCAGGAGAACAGAGAGATCCACCGGTTTTTCCAGGAACTCAGAGGCGCCCAGCTTTAGGGCCGTCACCGCCATGTCCACATCCCCGAACGCCGTAATCATGATAACCCGTGCCGCAGGGTTTATGGCCTTCATTTTTTCCAGCACCTCATCCCCTCTGAGCCCGGGCATTCGGTGGTCTAACAGAACCAGATGGACCGGTTCCCGTTCAAAGAGCTTCAGGGCTTCCGGACCGTCCCGGGCCGCCAAAGTCTGGTAGCCCTGTTTGTCCAAAAAGCCCTTCAAAAGCTCCCTCTGGGTCGGATCATCATCTACAACGAGAATCTTCATGGGACGACCTCATATGAAACTTTGTTTCCAGTTTCCGGTTACCGGTTGCCAGTTGTCGGTTCTCTCGTTCCCGCCGGCCTTTTTGCAGATTTGGGTGCGGGGAGGCAGACCGAAATTTCCACCATTCCCGTTTCCGGGACACTGACCTCCATATGCCCCCCGTGGGCCTCCACGATTCTTCGGGAGATGGTCAGTCCCAGACCGGTCCCGTCCGCCTTGGTAGTAAAATAGGGATCAAAAATACGATCCGCTTCTTCCGGTTTCAAGTCAAACCCGGCGTTTCTGACTCTGAAACAGGCATCCTCACCTTCCTTTTCCACCGTCAGTCGGATAGAACCGCCCTCGGGCTGTGCCTCAATGGCATTTTTCAGGAGATTTTCCGCTACCTGCCCGAGAAGATCGGGATCACCTGACATCGATTCTTGGAAAGTGATCCGCCGCGACACGTAAATGCCTAACTCCCGGGCATGGGCAGAATAGAGATCGAGCATATCTTCCGCCAGCAGATCGAGACGCATGGCCCTTTTTGAAGCCCTCTGGGGACGTGCATATCTCAACAGGCCCTCCACACTGGCATTGGCGCGTTTGACGGAATCCAGCATCAGATCGACCAGATGCCGGTGGTCGTCCGGACTTTCTTCCCCCTCCATCCGGAGCCTTTGAAGACCCATCCCCAGGGCATTCAGAGGGTTCCGGATTTCGTGGGCAATCGCTGCTGCAGCCCGGCCTAACGAGGCGTTTTCCCGCTCGGAAGAGATCTGCCTTTCAAACTGCTGGACCTGCATCAGGTGTGCGGCCTGGTAACGGTGAAGGAGCAGCGAAAGGATAACCCCCAGGGATGCAAGCGCTGCGCTGAAAAGAAAGAAATCGCGCCACAAACGTCCGATAGCCAGATGAAGATACCCCGCATCCAGTGCCACAGTAAGTTCTTTCCCCTCCATGGGCAAACGGGCTTCGGCAACCCTGAGATCGCCTTTATCTATAAAGGTTACGGCAGGCTCTCCCGGAAACCCTTTTCGGTCCGCAGAGGGTGTTTTCAGTTCCACATAACTCACACGGGGAATTCCTGCAATGGTCCTGATCACATTCTCCAGACCCAGGTGCTCCTGCATGATCCGGATCTGGGTGTCCGTGATCCCAACGGTTACGCACCCCGGACCCGCCTCTTTCGCCAACGAGAAGAGGTAGAGATGTTCCACCGGGTCGTGTTCGAGTTTGGAGGCCGGCATGCAGCCTGAGGGAGGTTTTCCCAGCCATCCGGTCGGACCCTCAACAATTTTTTCTCCCACCCTTTGTATGCTTATCCCTACCAGTCCAGCCTCTTTGGAAAAGGCGGCCAGCTCTTCCTGGTTAAAGGGCTCCACCTTATCCAGATAGTCCACAAAACGGGCCGTGTTTCCCAGAAAGGCCTCCAGAATGTCCTCTGCCGCTCTTTTGGAAAGGACACTTCCACGGGCACTGAGTTGGACCACCTCCGCCACCAGGACCGCATGTTCCCGGACATGTTCCAGGAAGTCTTTCCTGGCCTGCTGGACCTGCCACAGGAAATAGGCCATTACGGCACAGAACAGAAAGGCAAACACAAACAGATTGGCCATCCAGAGGGGGAACCTGCGTTTCCTATTTTCCACGGCCTTTGCCACCTCCCCGGCCACCGTACTGTCCTCGGCTCTTCCCGATACGCCGTCTTACCCCTGTCCGGTCCTGTCCATACCCCGTCTGTCCCAGGGCCTGCATATGCGTGGCGTTCAGCGCCCCTGTCTCTTGGCTATACCCCCCCCATACCCTGATCACATTGCCGGGCAGCAGGGATTTCGACAGACGGTCCGGGGGTATGGTCACTTCTACATTTTTCCTTCCATTTTCTCTGTTGTCCGGATTGTCCCCTTCATCCATGAGCTCCACGGAGATTTTTCCTGTGTCCCGGTCCACGGAGAGGACGCGGCCTACAAAAAGATCCTCTGCTGACGCAGGAGAGACCAGGCCGTTTGCCGCGGCTAAGATCAGAAAGAATAGGATAGCCCGCATTGAATTACCGTCTGGGTATATGATTCATAATCGAGGGGGGCGTCTCCGGACTTCCACCCCAATTGACCGAAAAATTCCATATCTCCCCAAAACCTGCTGACCTGCAATCCGGCCGACCAACTGTAGTTGATACGTCTGACGCTGGTTATATTTTCCGGCACACTGTAGTATTGCGTCCGGTACCATGTTGCCTCAAACCCCACCAGCCATAGCTCCGCCGGGGCCCAGGATAGGGCTGCTCCGGCCTGAATCTCTCTGAAAGATTCCATATCCAGAGAAGAATTCAGGTTTCCATATGCCCCGTACACCCGGCCGGTCAGGGTGGGCAGGATAAAGATATCGAGATCAACGCCCGTCACCATCAGGCGATTGTCCCGAGGGGGATAGGATTTGTTGAACTCACTGTTCCCTTTGCCCTGATCCGACGGAGGTCCAGCCCATACCCACTCAGACCGGGTTGCCGCGGAAGAATTTTTTCCTCCGCCTCCGCCACCTCCTCCTTTGCCACCTCCTCCGCCATTATCCCCGTTTCTCCCCTGCCCTTTGCCGGAGAAGGGCTTTGCCCAGTTCAGATAGCTGAGCCATCGGAATGTCTGCTCAAAGCCCAACGTCAGTCTATTGGAGAGAATCCAGTCCGCTGCAACGCCGGCCATGGCCTCGTTGCGCTCGTCGGCTTCTATGAGCGCGTCACGGTATGCGGCCACTTCTCCAATCAGAGAGGGCAGAAACCTTCCCTCTGCCAGGACATAAGAAAGTGCTGTCCCTGCCTGCAGACGGTAGTTGTCTCCCACGCTCCAGTAGTCCTGGTACCGTCCTTCCGCGGACAGATGCAGGGCCAGATCCTGGGACAGAACGAAGGAGTGCTGCGCTCCAAGGCCATAGACGGAAAATCCTGAGCCATCGGACGGATCAGTCAGGGCCGGATTGGAATCGTACCCCGCTGTCAGTTCAGCCAACAAGTCCACGGCTTCGGAAGGGGGTACCATCATAAAGAAACAGAAAAAGGCTGCGACCCCAATGCCTGAAAGGAAATAGTAATACGGCCTGCGCCGAGCAGGCCGTACGCGACGTACAGAGATCTTTTCCATCATAACTGATATACACCCTGTAGCAGAAAAAGAAAAGGCCCCTCCCGGGGACCCTTTCCTGTTGCTTCAGATAAAAGTGTTGCGGTTATGGATGGTCACATTATTCCGGTCGCGGTCCGTGTTTGCGCCACAGGGGCACACCCGTTTCAGGGTCACGTAAAAGAACCGTATCCTCTCCGACCGTTATGCTCGTTGCGATATTGCGCAGTTCATCATTGTATTCGACCGCATATCCGCTCACGATAACGGTGTCACCCGCGACCGGCCGAATCACGCCTAATTCATCCCAGTAGCGCACGGGACCGATCCCGTAAATGGTGACGTTTTCATCTGTGGTCGCAATAACCATTCCATCTCCCTGACATTCAGTCACATCACCCTGATAGGTAAAAGGCGTTCCGAGGGTAATGTCATGGATGGGACCGGTTCCGTTCCCGGCGCCATTGCCGCCGCCTTTCCCGTTTCCGGCAAGGCCCAGTCCTACACTCAAAAAGAACACCAACAATACGATCACGCTGCCTGTCAACATTTTTTTCATGATTCTCTTCTCCTTTTTCTTGGTTTGTAGGTTTTAAAAAAATCGTTCCATGAACTCCTAATTTGTCTGGTTTTTGCGTCCTTTTCCTTTGGACCCGCTGCCGTCACAATCGCCGGACCCTGAACCCTTCTTTGCGCCATACCCTGTTCCATCCTGGGGCCTTGGCGTAGATCCGCTCCCATCCTGGACGCCGTATCCGTTTCTGCTGCCGGAATTATCCCCTCCCTTTGATCCATTTCCTCCACTGCCGCTGCCGTCCCGGTTTCCACCGCGGGCAAGGACGACTGGCATCTGATCACAAACCTCTATGATTCCCGCCTTTTGGGAATTCCGATCGCCATCACCCGGAATCCCTGCCCAGCCTGCACCTTGATTGATCCCGAAAAGCGCTGCCAGACCCAAACCTGCCAAAACCGCTATTTTTTTTCCCGTAACCATCTTTCTCCTTTCATTTGCTGCCGCTGTCAGGCGGCTGTTGTTTCCCATAAAACCTTGGTAAAATTTAAACCAGAACAGTCCCTATCCCATCACCCAGCCGTCACCGGCCGTGTTTTCCAGTTATGAAAGCAAGACACATGCCATAAAAAGTATCGTAAATATATCAGAATGTTATATTGTATGGACCGTACATGGGATTCGACAAAGAGCGACCGGACTCGACAATTTTGTCGAGTGTTTGGTACGGAAATAAAACCTGTTGAAGATTCTTTATATCAAAAATCGATTGGTTACCCCCCGCAGCCATTTCACTCCCTCTTTTCGGGGTTTCGTCGCTTGCTCTTTGCAAGAAGACGTCCCATGTTTTAAAATTTCAAGCATTCGTCCATTGAAAAAGATTTCTTGAATAAACCATTGACCAGGAAACCCGCACCCCTCAGGGAATTCCCGGTTAACCATGAAATTCCGTGACTTCAGGCCGATTGTGCGCGAATTCCTGGGACGGGAGGCCACGGAGCAGGACGTCAGGCTTTGCCAGATGAGCATCAGGGCGCAGTGTTTTGGTCCGCTCCTGCGCGAGCGACGAAGAAAGATGTCTATGGAGGGGCCGAAGCTTCCCGGCCTGGAACCGATCCTGGATGAGGTGGAAATCTTAGCGGATCACGTAACGCACTTCAGCCTGGCGGGCATCCAGGAGGTCCGNAACCGAATCGCCGCAAGAGGTCATGCGGGGAATGAAGGNGTGGCGGAACCTGTTCCGGTCATGCAAGGGGAGAGATCATGAAACGTCTGTTCAAATGGATACTGGTCATCCTGCTTTTCCTGGGATTAGCCGGTGGGCTGGCCTTCTGGTATCTCCGGCAGGAAAACGGAAAACTTGTCTCCTACCGTACGGCGGAAGTGGCGCGAGGCGATCTGCTGGCTACCATCGGGGCCACCGGAACGGTCGAGCCCGAAGAGGTGATTGACGTGGGGGCACAGGTGGCCGGGCAGATCCTGTCTTTCGGAAAGGATGCCCAGGGAAAACCCGTCGATTACGGATCGGTGGTGGAAGCAGGGACGGTCCTGGCCCGCATCGATGATTCGTTGTATGAGGCCGATGCAGCCCAGGCACAGGCACAGGTCCAGTCCGCCAAGGCGAGCCTGCAGCGTGCCAAAGCCGACTTGGAACAGATGAAGGCTAGGAGCCTGCAGGCTGACCGGGATTGGAAGCGCGCCCGGCAGATCGGTCCCTCGGAGGCCCTGGCACAGGCTTCCTTCGACGCCTATGAGGCAGACTATGATGCGGCCAGGGCGAATGTGGCGGTAGGAGAGGCTGCGATTCTGCAGGCCAAGGCCAGTGTAGACCACTCCGAAGCGGCCCTTCGAAGGTCCAGGCGTAATCTCGGTTACTGCACCATCAAGTCGCCGGTAAACGGCGTTATCATCGATCGCCGGGTCAACATCGGGCAGACGGTGGTGGCAAGTCTCAACGCCCCAAGCCTGTTTTTGATTGCCAAAGACCTCACCCGCCTGCAGGTCTGGGTGGCGGTCAATGAGGCGGACATCGGCAAGATTCATCCCGGACAGCCGGTGACTTTTACGGTAGATGCGTTCCCCGGAGAGGTTTTTCAGGGCCAGGTGGGAAAGATCCGGCTGAATGCCTCCATGACCCAGAACGTAGTGACCTATACGGTGGAGATCATCACCGACAACGCCAACGGGCGGCTCCTGCCCTACCTCACCGCCAATGTGCGTTTCGAACTGGCTCGTGCGAGCGGAGTCCTGCTGGTTCCCAATGGGGCGCT
>DUZB01000051.1 GCA_013349725.1 Deltaproteobacteria bacterium
CCATTACCTGCCGCAGGGAAATCACCGCCCCGTTGGAAATGAACGATCCGAGGCTTTTCTGGTCGAAGATGACGGATGATCCTTTGCGCTGCCAGACTGTGTTCGTTATGGCGTCCATTATTATGTCTCCACAAGTTTCCGAATTCCAGCCAAAAGGATTTTGAAGCTATGGGATTTGTTGGCTTCAATTTCAAGATAGGGAGCGATAGCACGGGACCCGGCCAATTTCTTATAAATACCTGCTGTTAGTTGTCCAAGCTCCCATGAAGGACTCCCGATTTTGTCCGGAGCACGATACTTCCGGTTGTTCTGCTTTCTTGCAAGCCCGAAGATGCCCAGCCCCTTTTCCACGGCAGCCAGATCGCCGAGATAGAAACTTTCCAGTTCGCGACAGGCTACCCGGATCAACACATCGCTTCTATTCGCCTGCCTACAAAGATCAATCAATTTCTGTTTAATGACGTGACAATCACCGGAATCCTGATCTCGAATGACAACAAAGGCGCAATGGGGAGCGCGCCAGGCTTTCAGGGTTTGCGCGAGCCTCTTTTCCAAATCCTGCTTCCTTTCGAATACTTTGAACTCTGGGTAAACATCCACCGGCAGCAGCCTTGGAAGGACTCCTTTCAGCATTTCTTCGGTAGACGGTTCCTCCAGTAAAAAGATCAAACGTTTCATTGTGGATCAACCTCTGGGAAAAACCCGTGCTTCCAGAGATATCCCATCTGATCTCCCTCCGCCATGAAGGCGGCAAGCTGTTTATCGTCCTTGGCCCGCCGGACCTTGGTGTAGCCATCCTTTTTAATCAACCAGAAAACGCTTTTGGAACAATCCCCTGGGTCCCTGATCCTTTACGATGCCACAAGGTACTTCGCTGCAAATATGGTGTCCTCAATCACACGCATGTTCCCGATGAAAACATGTCCCCCGGAATGTATGAAATTGCTTACAGACAGAAGCTGCAGGAACTGATCACGCAGGAGATTTATACCCCCCTGTCCGTAATATTCGACAGGTATTTTTCCGCACCCCACCTTGCTTCCGGCGATCCCAAACAGGTGGTCGATACCATGTGGGAGGAACTGGAGGAAATCAGAAGGCCCGCAGAGAACATGGGAGAATGGCTTGGAAACAGGGACACAGAGAGTCTGGAAAAGATGATTCACCCCTTCTCGATCCAAGAACTCACAGGGGAAACCATCAGCGATGAACAGTTAAAGCAGGAACTTGATCAGATTACCCTGGAGGATTTTCTGGAAATGCTTTGAGGCCCCGAAGCGCCATCTTACGAGGGAGAAACCGGGAGAACATTACCGAGGCAATCTTTTACCTGCTTGGAAAAAGTAATCTTCCCTTCGGCGGCATAGGCCTCATGGCATTCGTCAATATCAGACCGTTTGTACAGATAATTCACCATGAGTCCTGCAGATTCCTGCATTCCTTTGGGGGAAACATCTCCCAGCCAGTTTATCCGCTCAAGTCGGGCCCCATTAGAAATATGGAAATGGGTTACAGAATCGAGAGCGCGTTTTCCCTTTTTCATATTCAGGAGATAATGCACAGCCAATCCCATGAGCGGTTGCTCCACGATACTGCAGGTTTTCGCGTCGTTATGCCAGTCGCCCTGCAATATCTCAAGGAGGTTCCTGGCGGCATTGTCTCCTGACCCCAGTTTTCTCATGGAAAGGATATCTCCGGCCTTGAATAAAGAGGTGTCGCCTTTCTCAAGGAGTGGATCCAGCCATCTTCGAAACCCGGGTATCGGCGACAGGGTCGAAAAAACCTTGAGATTTTTGAACTCCGAAGCGAGTTCTGAAACCACCCACTTTATGAGAAAATTGCCCAGACTGATTCCGACAAGTCCTTTCTGTGCATTGGTTATGGAATAAAATATAGCAGTATCCGCCTCGTCCTGATCTATGACGGGGCTTTCTTCATTCAGCAGATTCTGCACGTTATCGGCCATGCCCTTCACAAGCGCCACCTCAATAAAAATAAGCGGTTCGTTAGGCATCTTATTATGAAAAAAGGCAAAACAGCGCCTATCGGAATCGAGCCGGTTCTTCAAATCCCGCCATGAAGAAATCTGATGCACCGCCTCATACTCCATGAGTTTCTCCAGGAGGGCCGCCGGGGAATTCCAGGTGATTTCTTCCATATCAAGCAAACCGATATCAAACAGTGAGTTAAGGAGAAATTTGAGGTCTTTTTCCAGACCTGCCAGGTAGACATCATCCTTTTTTAATTCCAGAAGATCCGATCGCATATCCACAAGGAATTTAAGACCATCATCAAGGGTATTGAACTGGCGCAGGATTTTCAATTTGGGTGAGTCCAGAACTTCGCGCAAAGCATTTTCGGCCTCAAAACGCTGCTTCGGGTTTCCGGCTCCTTTAAAAGCTTCCAGAAAGGCATAAATCTTGACCTCTTCGATACTGAAGTCGCGTGAGAGTTTTTTTAAAAAACGTTCCCGGCCGTTCCGGTTCAGGTTCATATAGATATTGCCAAGTTCCGCGGACCGGACACGGGCACTGACTTCCCCCCCTTTGCCTTCAACACATTCAACCATTCGCTTGTGCAGATACGGCATATCTTCCTTGGGAAGACCTGGATGAACCTCCCCCTTAATGGCACGACGGGCTGAGCTTTTGAGCCCACGCCAGGTTCGCACAAAATTGATGATGGATGCACGGCGAAATCGGGTCACAGCTTCACGCATTGGCATTCCCTCCTGAATCCGTTTCCACATTAAAAAACGAAAAGCTTCCGGTATAAAAATTGGTTTTCTTGGATCGTACCCCTGTTAGATTTTTCTGTCAAACTTTTCAAACGATAGGCGTTCTATTCGAGAAAGCCCAGATCACGGGTACGAAGGGGATTTCACTCCATGGAAGGAATAGGAAAGGGTTGGGAGGATCGGTTTTCAGCGGGGAGAATGTACAAGGATGATTTTCATACCCAATCCACTTTTTTTTTCAAACGATATTTTTTTATCTTGATTCTTTTGTCGGCCCCCTCTTTTCTTATGAGGCCGAATATTTCTATTTCCTTATGAAGAAAGGGAAGGAGACATTCTCCTTTTTCATCCTTATCAACGAGATACTCTTCCTCGTTAAAAGTAGAGATAGAAATGGAGAGTATTTTCCCATTTTCATCCCATTCTGATGGAGTAATCAAACCCCTGATCTTCACAGGCAGATTCCTTTTCATAGTTCACGTTCATTTCTTTTCTTGACGACTTCCCTTCGCGCTTCAGGATTCATTTTGCCGAAAAAATACGGTAAATAGGAAATCCCAACGGACGTCGCATTGCATACTGCATTGTTCTTCCATAGGCATTATGCGACTTTCATGCCAAAATAATGGAAGCAGCGAGATATCGGCGGCCCCAAGGGTAGATGTGTATTTTCAGTATAAAACGGACAGATTTGAACGATATCCCCATGGCGCCTGATTTGTAAGGCTTATCAGATTCGCGCCGGCAGGGCTGAAGGGGCTTCATTTTTTTCTAAAGAACGCAGGCTGCGATCGTAAATTTCTTCGTCACGCATACAAAGGACGGAAAAGGGAAAGAATCTCAAATTCCGGTATGGGGGAAAAAAAGAACCATGGGTTCCGGTTTATGGAGTGCTGAATGCGGATTGGGGATTGCGTCACCAGAAAACCGGCTGATTGACAAAAGGGTAACCCTCGCTTCCCCGATTTTTTTTCGTTCAGACTGGTCCCACCTTCTGCGGACGATGTCCGAATCCTTTCAAAAACCTTGCAAAAAAGAAATGGAGTTCTTAATCTCTGCGGGAAGAAGTTAGACGTCTATATCGAATTTGTAGCTTATATGAGGCCAGGCATTATGATTTACTTGAGGCAGACTCAAATGTATTTTAATATTACTTTCAAAGAACGTCATCGACTCTTATACTTTTCCCTGCTCAAAACAGGAATCCTGCTCTTTGCAATGTTTCTGGTCACCCAGAGTAGAACGCTGTCCATGGCCGGATCACCGGACCCAATTCAAACCCGGCCCCTCCAAAAGACCTCCAGCCAATCAGATATTCTTGAAAACCTGGCAACTTTTCTTGGATCTGACGGCACATGGAAAGAAGGCATCCGCTGCGGAGCCCCATCTCCGACCCGTGAGGAGGCGGAAAGTGCCCGAAAAGCGTTAGACTCTTTTTTCATGCGGAAAAGGGAAGGCAGAGAGACAGCCCTCATCATTCCTGTTGTCTTTCACGTGGTAAGGCATTCTGACGGATCTGCAGACGTCACGGATCTGCAGATCAGCATGCAGATGGATGTGCTCAACAATGCCTATAGAGACGTAGGCTATCAGTTTACCCTTCAGAGCGTGAACCGGGTAAACAACAAGATCTGGTCAACAGATCCATCTCTTCAATCTGAAACTGCCATGAAAAAAGCACTTGCCGTAAATCCGGCCTCGACCTTGAATATTTACACATGCGATCTCTCGAACGGTTTACTTGGATATTCCTACCTGCCGTACTCCTACAACGAAAACAGCTTTATGCATGGCGTGGTTGTCCTGTACTCTTCCCTGCCGGGGGGAACGGCCTACCCCTATAATGAGGGGGATTCCGTAACCCATGAAACGGGCCATTATCTCGGGTTGTATCATACGTTTGAAAATGGATGCATGTTGCCTGGAGACGAAGTGGATGATACACCCTATGAAGCAAGTCCGGCTTCGGGCTGTCCCCTGGGACGGGATTCCTGCCCCAGAGACCCTGGAGAGGACCCTATCCGTAATTTCATGGACTACTCCGATGACGCCTGCATGGAAGAATTCACCGTCGAACAGGGCACGCGTATGGATGCCATGGTGGCAGCCTATAAACCAACCCTGTGGAACAGCAATTCCGTATTCCCGGACATAAAGGCAAATGGCTCTGACGGACCAGTTTCAGTGCTCTCCGCGGATCCGGTCAAGATCACTGTGACCCTGTATCCCGGCAATCAGGCGGGACAGAATGCGGATTGGTGGATTGGTGTCCTTACGTCTTTACCAGCGCCCAACGATTGGTTTACCTACGTTTACCCGGACGGGTGGAAGCAGGGCATCCATTTGTATGCTCGAACCCCTCTTTTTGAACTGTACCCGCCCCTTGAAGTCCTTGATAGCCCATTGCCGAGGGGAAATTACACCTTCTATTTCGTCATTGATGCACTGGCTGACGGCACTGCAAACTCCGTATGGTATGATTCCCTGGAAGTGACGGTGAAATAAAGATCAGGACAGCAGAAAATCCAGAATACCCGCAGCACCGTGCATTTTATTTTCCCCTTGGCGCCATATAATGGATTGAGGTCCTTCCATCACTTCATCTGTAATCTCCAGGCCTCTGTAAGCAGGCAGACAGTGCATAACTACTGCGTCCGGGGCGGCGGCTTTGAGAAGCTCTTTATTGATCTGGTATCCCTGAAACGCTGCCAGTTTTTTTTCTTTCTCTTCCTCTTCGCCCATACTCACCCAAACGTCCGTATAGAGGATGTCAGCCCCTCGCACCCCCTCTTCCGGATCTTCAACAACTCTGATCCGGGCGCCCGTTTTTGCCGCAATTTCACGGGCCTTTTCAACCATCTCATTCCTGGGGAAATAATTTTTTGGGCTGGCAACATGCATGTTCATACCGGCCAGTGCGCAGGCAAGCAGCAGAGAATGGCACACATTGTTCCCGTCCCCTATATAAGCAAGGGTTAATCCCCTCACTTTTCCTTTGACTTCCATGATGGTAAAAAGATCGCATATGGCCTGGGTCGGGTGGCTAAGGTCGCTCAAACCGTTGATGACAGGAATCCCCGAATAGGTCGAAAGTGCTTCCAGGGTCTGATGTGAATAAACCCTTGCAATGACTGCATCAAGATAACTGCCAAGAATTCGGGCCGTGTCCTCTATGGGCTCTCCTCTTTTAATCTGGAGATCGCCGGAAGAAAGATAGATTGCCCCCCCACCAAGCCTCAGAATGGCTGATTCAAAACTGGTACGCGTCCTTGTGGACGGTTTTTCAAAGAAAATTCCGATGACCGAATTTTCCAAAATACGAAGACTTTTTTTCTCTTTCACAGCACTTTTAAAGGTCTTCGCTCTTTCCAGTATGGCAAAGAGATCAGCGGAAGTTAAATCGTTTATTGTCAAAATCGACCTTGTCATTTCATACCTCCAATCGGTAAAATCGGGTTTCATCCCCGGAAAACGCCACACAGAAATTTCACTTTCCCCATCAGGAAAAGTCCTGATCTCATGGAAACAAGACCTTTTTCAAATAGGAAAAGCCCAGTTGCAACAGTGCTTCATCATTCTTATTGATGTTTTTGCGCGTGGCGGCATCTATTCGGAACAATTCGAGGAAACCGGTGTGGAAAACAAATTCCCTGAAGATATCCACGTTGTAGCATGCCACCATGACTTTCTGCTGTTGCCCCTCGTTGAGAAAGATGGAACGATCCCGTTTAGGGTGGAAGAGGATTTCAAGCATTCTGTCGTTCATTTCATCGTAGGGAAGGAGCCCTTGATCAATCCTCCACTGATTTATGACCTGCACCTTATTTTCCTTGACACCCTCACACCCCTTCAGATCCAGGAGATAGAATATCCCCCCCTCGTCATCCCCTAAAGCCGAAAGCCTTCCCAGAGGGAACAGACGACAGGCCGTCGGCCGATCATCATAGATCTCACAGCCGTCACGGCCGACAAAGGGACACACATTTTCGGCGCCTTTCATTTTCAGAGACAAGATGGGGAATCCCGAACCGGGGTCCAGCCGATACACCGCGTACTGGGACAAAAAATCGTCGGAGAAAAGATGAAGCGCCCTCTTTATCCTTATCACGTCGTAGGGAGTCAAAAGCAGATGTTTATTTCGACAGCAACTGTTGAAGCAAGAGAGTCTCCTGTGGCAGGAAAAATGGAACGTATCCATCAAGCCCAGTCTTTTTTCAGAAGGAGGAGGAGTATCGGTAAACACTATTTCAGAGCCCCGTCAGATCGCGTTCCGCTACCCTGTATAAACAAGTCAAGTGAGCACAGAACATGAATCTTTTTCCCACAGCATTCCGCAGTGAACATGAAATTTTCATAGGAAATGGATTCATCGTATAAGCCTCAATTTTCCCGCTCCGAAAAGCCATCTGGATTTTGGAGCAGAAAAACCTTTAGTGTATCATGGTTTGTACAAATTTTCAGAAATAATATTGAAGGGCTAATAGCTAACGGCTAATCGCTTGACTCTCTTACTTTCCGGTCAATAGCTCCCGCATCCTTTTCAACATCTCTCCAGGACCAACATAAGATTCAATCCGCAATTTTCTTTCTTCCAGACCATCCCCTTTCATAAAAATAACGGTCGGAACCCCCCTGATTCCGTACTTTTTCTGGAGGAGTTCCTGTGCCTCGTGCCGCGTTGTCAAATCCACTTTTACATTGGTAAATTTTTTACTCAACGCTACGATATCGGGTTGATTGAAAACGTTCTTCTCAAGAGCTTTGCACGGCCCGCACCAGTCTGCGTAAAAATCTAGAATAACCGGCTTTTTTCTTTCTTTTGATTCCGTTAATATGGACTCACCATAAGGAATCCACTGGATCGTTTCTCCTTTTTCAGCCCCCATCACCAACAGGGTAACCGCCCCTCCTATCAAGACCAGTCCAAGCGCTCTTTTAACCATGACAAAAGTGCGTGCTCCCCTGCTCTTGTCAAACCATCCCAGATGAATTCCTGCCGCTGACAATATGCCTGCGTACATGACTGACCTTGCCGGCTCGCTGTAGAATAGCGGCTGCAGCATATACCCTGCCATTCCAATAAGTACCCAGCCAAGTGCTTTTCTTATCCACACCATCCACGTGCCGGACATGGGAAGTTTGTCAATGGCGCCCGAAAAAACTGCCAGTACCGCAAGGGGAAGCCCCATCCCAATGCTCAGAACGAAGAAGTACAGGAATCCCAGGAAGGGGTCGCCTTTCTGTCCCACATAGGTCAGCAGTCCCAGAATGAATGGGCCCAGGCAGGGTGCAGCTACAATCCCAAGTGTAAGCCCCATGAAGAACGTACCGAAAAAACCTCCGAAATTCCGAGATGCCATTTGGGTCAAACTGGAAGGAATCCTGATTTCCCAAAGCCCGAAAAAGCTCAATGCCAGCCCCACCATGATGCCGGCTACAATAAAAAGAACCACTGGATTCTGAAGGATAATCCCCAGCATACCACCCGAGAGGGCCGCAACAACCCCTAATACGGAATTGGTAAAGGCCAGGCCCAGTATATAAAGAAACCCATGAACGATGGCGCGGCCCTTTATTGCATCGCTTCTCCCTCCGAAATAGGATACGGTTATGGGAATCAAAGGATAAACACAGGGCGTAAGATTCAGTGCCAGCCCCCCGAAAAAAATCCCGATGAGTGCCAGCAACATTCCGGCGCCAAAACCAAAACCTTCAGAGGCGCCCCCGTAAGCATTTTTCTCCGTCTCCGAACGAAAGATCTCCTCGTTGATCCGATTCGATACAGCACCTTCCTGAACGACTGACACGGAAATAGAGACAGGAACCATTTCAGGAGGGAGGCAAGAATTTTCGGAGCAGGCCTGATAGGAGAGCTCTCCTTTCAGTATATGGTTTCCCGGCGTGGCCTCTTTTTCCACCATCAGGAGAGCCTTCACGCGGATTTCTCCGGAAAAAACCTCAATGGGATCCTTCGCGTACGAAAAAGTAATTTTCTCCGGTGCGGGAAATTTTATCTCCTCAATTCTTATCGTTTCGGCAGCGGGAAAAGACAGAACCGTCGGAATCAGAAAATTCTGATCTTTTTCCGGCCCGTGGATATACCACCCCTTCGCTGTGGTTATTCGAATCTCCACGGGGAAAGATCCTCCCGCGGGATAATGATCCATCGACTGCGAAACGCTCACTTGAACCGTCGAGGCGTACAGATTTTCCAGAAACAGGAAAGAGGCCGAGAAAAAAAGCAGAAAGGCAAAAAGAGGGACGATCGGCTTCATCTTTTTGATTGGGTACATACTTACAACCTCACACATATGGGGTATCCGACTCAATAAGCCTTGCAAAGGAACCATTATTGACGTAAAATTGCACCATACAAAAACTTTCAGGAGAAACTACCGAACCATGACTGCTGTCTTGACAGGTCTTGACCGTCTTAACCGGGAATACGTAAAAAAACTGTCTGGGTTTCGTCTTGGTCTTCTTGCCAACCAGGCCTCTGTGGACGGCAATTTAAATAGCGCAAAGCAGGTCATCTCCCAACTTTTTCCGGGACAGTTAAAAGCCCTTTTCGGTCCCCAGCACGGACATGGCGGCGAGGACCAGGATAACATGGTCGAAACCTCGCACGCATCCGATAAAAGCCTTAAAATACCGGTATTCAGCCTTTATGCCCAATCCAGGGAACCTTCAAGGGAGATGCTTGACAGAATCGATATCTTGATGATTGACCTGCAGGATGTGGGAACAAGGGTTTACACATTCACCAGCACCATGCTGCACTGCATGAAAGCCGCGGCAAAATATGGGAAAAAAGTTATTGTGTTAGACCGTCCAAACCCATTGGGTGGACAAATTGTGGAAGGCAACCTGCTTGATCCCGAACTCTTTTCATTCGTCGGACCAGGCCGCATTCCCATGCGTCACGGCCTTACAATGGGGGAGATGGCCCTTTATTTCGATCACCGGTTTGCTTTGAAATCCGACCTGGAAATCATCACGATGGAAGGGTGGCGAAGGGAGATGTTTTGGAAGGATACCGGGTTGCGATGGATTATGCCATCCCCCAACATGCCTCTTCCTGAAACAGCACTGGTATACCCCGGACAAGTGCTCTGGGAAGGAACAAACATCTCAGAAGGAAGAGGCACCTGCCGTCCTTTTGAGATTTTAGGCGCCCCTTTTTTAGAGACAAACGCGGTAAAAAATGAAATGGGGAAGTACGCAACCGAGGGTTGCCATCTTCAGAATTACCAGTTTCGCCCAACCTTCGGCAAATGGGCGGGCGAACTCTGCCATGGGTTCATGATCCACGTCCTGGATCCAGCTGCTTACAGGCCGTATTTCACCTCCATCTGTCTGCTTTACGCCATCTTGAAAATCCACAAAAACGATTTCAACTGGAAACAGCCCCCATACGAATATGAATACAAGAAAACGCCCATCGACCTGATCCTGGGCAATTCAGATTTACGTCGCGATCTGGAATCCGGCAAGAATCCGCTTACGCTTAAAGAAAAATGGTCCCAGGATATTGAATCCTTCTTGAACGAGAGGAAAGAATTTCTCCTCTATTTCTGAGGGTACTGTTCCCAACCTAACAGGCTTCTTTCACTGTGGCGCGATTTCAAGGCGCCACTGAAAAAACCGGGATCAATGCTTCTGTTCTCCTCTGATCCATTGATCAATGGCCTCTTTGTCGAACCGCCAGACCCTGCCTATTCTGATTGCGGGGATCTTTCCTTCCGCAGCATACTTGCATATGGTAATTTCATGCAGTTTCAAATATTTTGCAACTTCCTTTGTCGTCAATATATCCGGCATAATACACTCCCTTTATGTTAATAGAAACTTGCGAACTCCGCTTTTGTGGTGTATGGATAGAACCACTATCGTAATCTCATATTTCCTAAAACGGTTTACGTTAATTGCGAAACGCATTAAAGTCAATGAAAATTCACGTTATAAAGACAGAATTAGAAATATTGGCTAATTATTGATATTTTGTATCTTATTCAAGAATCCCGGCACGAATGGAGCCATAAGGTCTTTTTTGCTGCCGCATCTTGGATAAAGCTCCTCCACACGTGGCGGAGGTTCTTATTTGCTGGTACACTGCAAAGAAAAATAGGTTTAAACCAAGTCTTGGTTGTACCAGCAAATAAGGACCGAGGGCTCCATAGAAATCAGATGCGGCAGCAAAAAAGACCTTATGGCGGAATGGGTTCCTTGAATCTAAAATCTGCTACCGGGAAATTTGAATAGGATACGATATTTTTAAAAACAATCCCATGGAGTTGAAACGAGACCTTTGAGAAATGAAGCATTTCAGAATCAATAACCTCTTCATGGCCCTGGTGCTTTTCCTCAGTTTACTCGTCCTGTCTCTGGCTCATGCAGAAAATTACCATGTGGCATTCGTTTATGACGGCGATACCATTCTTCTCCAGAACGGCACAAAGGTTCGGTATTTGGGGATTGATACCCCGGAAATCGACCACGAAAATGGCAATGACGAGCCTTTTTCCCAGGAGGCGAGGGATCTGAACCGGGAACTGGTCAATATGAAAACCATTACCCTTGAATATGATCGTCAAACAAAGGATAGATACAAACGAACGCTGGCCTATGTCTTCATGGAAAATGGAGAGATGGTTAATGCGCTCATGGTTAAGAGCGGACTGGCTTATGTGGTAACCTGCAAACCCAATTTGAGATACAGGAGCTATCTGATTAACATTCAGAGGCAGGCAATCCGGGAAAGGTTAGGGATATGGCAGAACCTTCCCATAGAGGAAAAAACGGAATACAGGGGAAACAGAAAATCCTTTCGCTTTCATCGAAAAAATTGCCCGTCCGGCAGACAAATACCGATAAACAACAGGGTCCCTTTTCGATCCATGTACGACGCCTTCCGGGACGGGTACAGCCCTTGCCACAGGTGCCTGCCCAGGTGGTTCGAGAAAACCGCAAGGTTTGATTTCAATTGAAAGGATGTAAACTTGGTGACTTGTAAATGAAACCGAAAATAAGAATCCGATTCTGGCCCGACTCCCAGACGATCAAAACAACAAACAGCACGATCGCCACCGCAGGAAAGTGGATGATATATTTTGTCCTGATCGGTCTTATTGCCGGTGCGGGATCCATCATCTTTTATTGGCTGTGCCAGGCGGGGACCCATTTTCTGCTGGACCAGATGGCCGGCTACCGCCCTCCTGAACCTGCAGGGGAAGGAGGACTTTTCTCTCCCACCACAACCCCGTTTAACCGCTGGATACTTCTTTTTCTTCCCGCTATGGGAGGCATTGTCAGCGGTTGGCTGGTGTATACGTTTGCGCCTGAAGCCGAAGGCCATGGGACGGATGCAGCCATAGATGCCTATCACAACAAAGGGGGTTTTATCAGAGGCAGGATCCCTATCATTAAGACCATTGCTTCGGCCGTAACCTTGACTTCAGGAGGATCCGGAGGCCGTGAAGGCCCTATCGCCCAGATAGGTTCCGGGTTCGGTTCTTTTTTAGCCACAAAACTGGGGCTGTCTGATCGTGAAAGGCGAATCATGCTTGCCGCAGGCATGGGCGCCGGCGTAGGAAGCATCTTCCGGGCGCCTCTTGCAGGTGCGCTGTTTGCTGCGGAAGTTCTTTACCGTGACCCGGAGTTTGAATCGGAGGTTATTATCCCGGCGGGTATTTCTTCTGTTGTAGCCTATTGTGTATTCTGCCTCTGTTTCGGTTGGGGGTCCCTGTTTGAAACCAGGAATTTTCTCTTCAGGAATCCCCTTGAACTGGGCCCTTATACTGTTCTCGCTTTTGTCTTAACCGGCGGCGGCTTCCTGTATGTTCGATCGTTTTACGGTATCCAGCATCTCTTTAAACGGATAAAAGTCCCCAATCATATCAAACCGGCCATTGGGGGATTAATCACCGGCGCCATTGGATTTTTCCTGCCGCAGACCCTTTCCTTCGGTTATGGCTTCATGCAGATGGCTCTTGAAAACCAGGTTCCCACACTATTCCTGCTGACACTTGCCTTGGGTAAAATTTTCACCACCTCCTTTTCAATCGGTTCAGGAGGCAGCGGCGGTGTATTCGGACCATCCGTGGTTATTGGAGGGGCCCTGGGAGGGGTGGTAGGCAGAATATTTCACAATATCTGGCCTACAATCGTTACACACCCGGGCGCCTTTGTGGTGGTAGGTATGGCCGGCTTTTTCTCCGGAGTTTCCAACACTCCCATTTCCACCATCATTTTTGTCAGTGAAATGACCAACTCCTATCATCTTCTTTTGCCCGGTCTTCTCGTCTGCTCCTTGACTTACATGCTCTCCAGAAAATGGACCATATACCAGAATCAGGTAAATTCAAAAATCGATTCAAACGCCCATCGCGGGGATTTTTTCGTGGACATCCTTGCAGCCATGCGGGTTCGAGAACTCTCCTCTCAATTCAGAAAAGCGCAGCTAATCCCGGAAGATATGACACTCAAAAAGTTCCGGAAAGTCTTCAGCGCAAGTGACCAGCATTACTTTCCCGTTGTGAACAAAGAGAATAGAATGATCGGAATCTTTTCCATAAACGATATACGGGGGGTGCTCTTTGATGACGAAGTAGGAGACCTTGTCCGCATGAAGGACGTTGCAAATACGAGTATCATTTTCACAACCCCCTCGGAAGACTTGAATGAGGTTTTCAAAAAATGTACGATCCGCAATCTCCAGAGGATTCCCGTAGTCAGTGAAGAGGACCATTCCGTTCTTGTGGGGATGCTGGATAGACGGGAGATGATTCAGTATTATAACCAGAGGATCGAGGAAATAAAAGCCGGGAAAGGGATAAGCACGGAAGATTCTCCCCAAAAACCATCGGAAGCTCACCTTGCCGATTTCAGGGCGATCCCGGTAAAGGACGCCATGAACCGGAATCTCGTGGCCGTCCATGAGACTACCTCACTGGAAGAACTCAGGGAAATGGTCTATGAAATGGGGGTCACCAGCTTCCCGGTCACCGACACATCAGGCAGACTCAAAGGAATTCTGTCCCTTTCGGACTGCAATTGGGCTTTCAAAAAAGGGGATCTCAAAGTTACCGTCGGCGACATCGCCACAAAAGAAGTGATCACGGTTACGGATCACGATAATCTCCTGGCAGCTCTTGCCAGAATCACTGCGGGAGATTTTGCCATTCTACCTGTAGTAGATAAAGATGACCCGGTCAAGTTGCTGGGGACCATCAGCAGAAAGGATGTCACAACGGCATTTCATACCGTGCTGTTGAAAAAATAGAGAAACAACTGGCTCAACTACTTGATTGTTTCTAATTTCTTCTTCGCAATATCGGCTTCTTTAGATTTGGGATACTGTTTGATAAGCTTATTCAGAAGGAGTTTTGCGCTTGTTTTGTCCTTAATTTCGTGGAAAGCGATCGCCTGCCTCAGCATGGAACCGGGAACTTTATTCCCTTTGCCATACTTCTTCATGACGTCCTGGTATGCCAAGATAGCCTGTTCAAACTGTCCCAAGGCCATGTAGCACTCCCCAATCCAGAACTGCGCATTATCTGCAAGATCGGATTTGGGATATTTGGAAAGGAAATTTTTGAATCCGCCAAGAGCCTCGTCAAATTTCTCTTCCCTGTAGATGGAAAGGTTCAATTCATAAAGCTTCTGGTCAGGAGGTACGGTCACGACCGGTTCCTGTGCCTTTTCTTCGGGTTTCGAAACGGGTGCGGAATCCTTCTGCGTCTTTTCCTGAGAGGCATGGGAAGAAGCTTCAATCCCTAAATAGGCGTACAATTCCTTGGTCTTTTTTTCCTCCATGTTCAATCGCCTGTCCATCTCGGTAAGAAACATCTTAAAATCTTCCTGGCTATTGAGGTCTCGCTCTGAAGAAAGCTGCACAAGGCGGTTGTTTTCATCAAATTGCCCTGAGACCTTCTGCACTTCCGTCATCAGTTTCCCGATTCTTACTTCTGTGTCAGCCTGCTGTTCACGAATGGAGGTGAGCTTTGTATCCACTTCATTCTTGAATCTCATATCGGTCATTTCTTTCAGATGGTCAATCTTCTCATTCAG
>DUZB01000052.1 GCA_013349725.1 Deltaproteobacteria bacterium
AAACGGGGAAGCAGATGCGAAATCATTTTTGATTGGCCCGTTCACATACCCGGGGGGAGATCAACACCAGGGTTTGATCAAGTAACTGTTCATGCCTGTAGAACTTTATCCGACATAGAGGACACAGTCCAAGCTTGAAATATGTCGGGGATTCATTATAGATAGTAGCATCAGTCTTTGCAATCTCGATATTCGGACCTCCGGCAATCAAACCGTGAGACCCTTTTTTAACCTGCAGCTCCCCTTTATTGGAATTTCCGAAGAAAGCCTTTTTTTTCATCGGAAAGTCCAGTTTGACATCTCTTCGTGTCCTTATCTATAAGAACACCATTCCTTTTCAGTCTCCATCTCACCAGAATACAGGAATTACGGTATGAGCGGCTGCAGGACGCAACAAAATAGTTACCTCAATGGGATATCCTCCACAGGAGACTTCCGGGGTTTCACCGATTCGGCAAACGTGACACCCTTTACGTTCTCCATCTGGATTTACCGGGTAATCCGCATAAGCCTGGCAGGTATTTTTCTGTGGTCAGGAGCATCCAAGCTGTTTGCTCCCGAGTCCTTTGCTGTAATCATAGAGGCTTACGGACTCATCCCGGACAGCTGGATTACGCTCACGTCCGTCTTGCTGCCGGCACTCGAAGTCATCCTGGCCATGGGCATGATCTTTGACGTTCGCGGGAGCCTGACAGGAATTGCCGGACTGCTGGTTCTCTTCATGGCCATTCTTGCTTATGGAATTCTGATGGGACTTGATGTGGATTGCGGCTGTTTCGGGCCGGAAGATCCGGAGGCGACGGCTTTTCACGGCCTGCGTTCTGCCTTTTACAGGGATATGGGGGTCATGGCAGGTATCGGCTATCTCTATGTATGGCGCGGCATCCAGCGAAAAAGACCGGTTGGGTTGTCGCATGTTTTTAAATTCTATTCAAAAAGGAGAGAGGAAAAATGAGGGGTTTCAAACGAGTGGGAATGGCACTAACACTGGGAATTTTCCTGACGGGCATGACCGCCGAGGCTTTTGCCTGGAAAAACAAGTTCGAACAGGAAGTGGACAAAGAGCAGGTTACGGTAAAACTGGTCAGGGAAGTCCGGAAAGGTGGATACGATGTCGTTACAACGGAAGAACTCAAAGGTTGGATCGATGCCGGCAAAGATATGCTGATCATCGATACCATGCCCTATGAGGACAGTTATAAAAAGATCCATGTTCCGGGCGCCAAGCAGTTTCTTTTCCCCATCCCCGACATGAATACCTGGGATACCAAAGAAACGGCAGGCAAAACGGAGGAAGAATATATTCAGCTTCTTGGTCCTGAAAAAGACAGAGTGATTGTCGTGTATTGCGGCTTTGTGAAGTGTACACGGAGCCACAATGGTGCGGCCTGGGCAAAAAAGCTCGGATACAAGAATGTTTACCGCCATCCCGGTGGAATTTTTGCATGGAAGGGCGCCGACTATCCCACTGAGAGCGTGGAATAATAAAAATAACCGGGCTCCATCACAGCCTCTCCACCACCACAATATCTCCGTTGTCCATCTTCTCAAGGGGTAATGCAGGAAGATCTTTCTTGGCGGGTCCGGATATCCGCTTGCCGGAATGATCAAAAACACTCCCATGGCATGGACAAACGAACTGGGTGGAGAGGACGTCGTAGCCAAGCGTACAGCCCAGATGGGTGCATCTGGAAGAAAGGGCGTGGAAGCTTTCATCCCGCTTTTCAAGAAAGACTCCTTCTTTGAAATGCAGTCCCGAAAGCTGCTCGTCGGGATGAAAAACGACCTTTCTCTCGTTGGGTTTTCTATAGGTAATAAATGAAAAGACGGGGAAACCAAGCGCAAAAGCCCCCGCAAGATAAGAAAACCAACGAAATATTCTTTTAAGGAACGATCTTCTTTCCATTAGCGGCTAATTGCTGATTTAAGGTTGAATACAGTGCGTCTCACAAAAATAAAAGACAGGGGGCTTTCCCCGGAACCGGAGGAAGTCTCGCAGCTCGCAAAAGAGCGGGCAAAAGATTTCTTTGTGTCCAAACAACTCTACTGCTCCGAGGCGGTATTGGTGACGATCAATCATGGCCTTGGAGGAGGAATGAGCGACGAATTGGCCATTCGGCTTTCGTCCACGCTTCCCGAGGGACTTGCAGGAAGCGGATGCCTCTGCGGCGCCCTCGGAGGGGCGATTTTAGCCCTTGGCCTGTTTCTCGGAAGGGATCGGCCCGGCGGTCGGCGCGACAGACACCATGCCCTGCTGGGAACAAGGGAACTGCATGACCTGTTCAAAAAGCGGTTCGGTGCAACCTGCTGCCGGGTCCTGAGCAGAAAGGTAAAAGACCTGCCCAAGGAACATTTTGATCAATGCGCCGACCTGACAGGCGCCGCAGCCGGTCTCGCAACGGGGATTATTCTCAGAGAACGCCCCGGAATAATCCGTCAGGTTGACTATGCATTTTTCAACAAGCGGGAATCGAAAATGGGTTCCCTGGTTCGAAAAGCAGTCAATTCCGTGATTTTCTAAGAGCCTGTTTTATGGCTTCAATTCCAGGAGACTTTCCATGGCATCCTGCTTCTTAAAGGCTATCCTGTCTGCCTCCGTTACGTCTACTTCTTTTGCCTTCTCCATGATAATATCAAGAGTGCTTCTGATTTCCGCCATTGCAGTACATCCTTTTTCGAAACTTACAACGCCATATTGTTTTTAAACCGGCTGTATTCCACCATCCTTGCAAGGGCGTTTACCGCGTTTTCCGGTGTCTGGTAGAACACTCCACTGTACTTTTTACCGGGCAGATACCTGACTGTACCCTGGTCCGTACGCGCCATGGAAACCCCGATGACCGGCTTTTCATAGGTTTCCATAAGCTCTGCCATTTTCAGCACAAAACTTTCCTCATATTCCCCGCTTAACCGTTCAACACCGGAAAGAAAATCAGGAGAAGCCTCCGCATCGACCTCCCTTGTGGACTGCACCAGGTCACGGACCAGTTCATTTCTTCCCACAATACCGAGGCAGATAACCGCGTCGATTCCCTCCCACTTGAGCAGCTCTTCCACCGCTACAATCGGGGCTTCCCGATCCCTCGTTCCCACCAGATCAACGGGATTTCCCCTGCTCCAGAAGGGAGGAAGGTGTTTCCCTATGGTCTCGATGATCTCGACGGGCAGTTTTGGAACCTGGAGCCCCCGTTCGTTGCATTCATCGGAGGTAACCACTCCCCAACCTCCCCCTAAGGTCACAATTCCAACCTTGTTGCCCCTGGGCATTGGGAGAGAAGAAAAAGCGGCGGAAAGGTCCAGTAATTCCGTAGGGACCCGCACATCCAGGATGCCGGCCTGGCGACAGGCTGCCCTGAAAATGGCATTCTCTCCGCTCATGGATCCGGTATGGGAAGCAGCCGCGGCCCTTCCCGCATCGGTACGGCCGCCTTTCAGGACAATGATCGGTTTTTTGACATTGACCCTCTTTGCCGTCTCTATGAATTCCGGTCCGTTATCCACACTTTCCAGATACAGCACGATGATTCCGGTATGGAGATCCTTTTCCAGGTATTCCAGATAATCGGTGCAGGAAAGCATGGCCTCATTCCCGGAGCCGACAAAAAGAGAGATCCCGATTCCCTGTTGCTCCGCCCAATAGATCAGCTGGTTCCCAAGATTTCCGGATTGTGAAATGAACGCCACAGAGCCTTTCCTGGGACGCGTATGGGTTCCCGTGGCAGAAAGGCGCGCATAGGGACAGATAATTCCCATGGTATTCGGGCCTATGATCGCCAACTTATTTTGCACACACAGCTCCACCATTTCCTTTTCCAGCTTTTTGCCGGAATCATCCTGCTCACTGAAGCCGGAAGTGATAATCACAGCCCCTTTAACACCGTGCCTTCCGCAATCCGCTAAAACAGAGGAAACAATCCCTGCGGGGGTTGTAATAAAGACAAGATCCACAGGTTCCGGAATATCCCCCACTTGCCTGTAAACCTTGAGGCCAAAGATCTCGTCATCCCGCGGATTCACTGGAAAAACCTTTCCCTCAAAACCGCCGGCGACAATGTTTGAAAGGATTAACTGTCCCCATTTTCCGAAACTTTTTGAAGCCCCTATCACCGCTACGGATTTAGGGTTGAAAATGGATTCCAACGATTCCTTGTAATCAGATTGGTATGGCATGATCATCCGTGACTTCACCCATTCCGGAGAAGAATCAAATTGAGTATTGAAGACTGAATATTGAATATTTGCGGTATCGCTTCGCTCTGTCTTTTCTACTACTCCTATGGCTTCGAAGCCACTACAAAGGATGGAAGACAGTTTTGATGAACCCTTGCAAAGTCAAAAAACCTCTATTTTCGTCATTCCCGCGAACGCGGGAATCCAGTTTTGGCACGTACTTCCTGGATTCCGGGTCATGATCTCCAAAAAGCCGGCGATCATGCCCGGAATGACGGCCCTTGAGAACGATCTTTTTCTTCCCCTACAGCGGGAAATGCTTCTGATGGGGGACTCGACTTTAAACCGGGGACCTCCTGTTGCTTTCTTGTAAAAACCCTTTTGATAGTCCCCCATACCGGCTTTATGGAAAGAAGAAGCAGCAATACCGCTCCGGCAAACNGGATCCATTCGGGCGCCATTTCAGAACCCTGGATTACCGTCGCGCTCAGAGACGTCCCCAGGAGCAGATAGATCTTGTCTACGACAAGGCCGAAACAGATTGCGGAAATGGCAATGGCGCCCATGTAAATCACCGTAGCCCTTTTTCCCAGAACACCCAAAAGCACGGTCAGGGAGGTAATGTTGGTGGCCGGGCCTGCCAGAAGAAATACAAGGGCAGCGCCGGGGCTGACCCCCTTCAGAATCATGGCGGCTGCTATGGGCGTCGAAGCCGTGGCACAGATATACAAAGGAGTGCTTATGAGCAGCATAATCAGCATGGAATAGATTCCACTGCCAAGATACGCGGTGAAAAGCCGATCCGGAATCAGGACCGTAATGATTCCCGCTAACAGCATCCCCACCAGAAACCACCCAGCCATGTCGCCCCATACCTCGGAAAACGCGTACTTCAAACCGAAACCAACCTTCTGGAAAAAACCGTGATGCCGCATATGCTCCTCAGGGGAACACTCCTTTCCGTCACAACAACCATCCACAGGGCAGGAAAGATCCACAACCGGAATCATCTCTTGAGATTTTCGATCCAGAAGGTTTTCAGCTATTCCTGCTGCAGTCGCCGTCAGAAAAGCCGCAACCGGCCGGATCACCGCCATAATCGGGCCCAAAAGCGCATAGGTGATTGCAATGGAGTCCACTCCCGACTCGGGAGTGGCTATAAGAAAGGCGGTGGTGGCCCCGCTGTTTGCCCCCTGCTTCTTCAAAGATACGGCGGCAGGAAGAACACCACAGGAACAAAGGGGCACAGGAATCCCCAGGAAAGCCGCCTTGAATACTGAAGTGAACCGACCTCTGCCCAAATGCTTTGCAACGCTATCGGGGTTGAGAAAAACACGGAGCAATCCCGCTGCGACCATACCGAAAAGCACATAAACAGAAGCCTCCATCAAAAGATGCCAGGACTCCACGATAACTTGAACAAAAAATTCCATCGATTTCAGACTCGCACTTTCATTCCTCAAGAACTCTTTCATTTTCCATAATGTCAGAATCTATGATCTTTTTTGCTCAAAAACAAGAGCGGACCTGCTGAAAAAGGGATGCAACCATGGAAACCAAGGCTACGGAACAACACAAAAAGAAACCTATGAACCACAAAAGGCGCCTGCCGACTTATGGTTTTCATGCTTGACACAAATCCTGTTTGCTCCTATAGTCGTATCAAAGCCCATTGAATTCACTAAAATATTTTCATCTGTGCAGAAGTTTTTCCCACGGTGTGATCCTGAAGGAAGTTTGCTTAATCACGCTTTGAAATAAAACCGTGAAATAATAAGTGACGCGCATGAAGTGGGTAATTCATCCTCTGCCGGTTCTTTTAGTCTGCAAACATTCAACAACCTTATTCGGTCATGCATTATCGACGAGTGGGATCTTGCAAAAACAGCCCGGTTACTCAAGATCCATGTATCTCAGGTGAAACGGAAGATTCGGTCTTATGGCCTGCACAAAGGCGATGAGGGATAATCTTCCAGGTACAACATTACACACCTTAAACCACAGGAGGAACAACGCATGAAGAAGAACAATCGAATCGTATTGGGAATGGTACTGCTACTTTTTTTCTTCGTTTTTCCAATCAGAGGGGTCCTTGCGGCAGACCCGATTCTATTGGGAGCACCGCTTAGCACGGCGTATCTTTACGGTTGGGACGCAGAAAGAGGAATCAAGCTGGCGATCGAAGAAATCAACGCGAAGGGCGGGGTCAAGGTGGGTGGAGAAATGCGACCTTTTGCCGTGGATGTCATTGACACGAGGGATCTTGAGCCCGGCGTTCCGGTGAGTGAAGCCCTTATGGCCATGGAAAAGCTGATCCTCGAAAAGAAGGTCAAGTTCATCGTGGGGGGCCCTGTACGCTCTGAAGCCGCCCTGGCAGCCATGTCCCTCCTCTCCAAACACAAAGTCGTATCGATCCTGACCACGGGCGCCCTGAGCCCCAAGTATCATGCCCTGGTGGAACAACAGTATGACAAACTCAAGTACTGTTTTCGCATTCACGGGGAAGCAAAACAGCTCGTTAAGGAAATTCTTACCTGCCTGGCGGAAATCAAAGAGAAATATGGACTGGACCGTCTGTTTATCATGGTCCAGGATGTGGCGCATTCAAAGGGGGCAGGGGCCATTCTGGGAAAACTTGCAGCGAAAAGCGGCTGGGTTGTCACGGGGACAGAGGTCTATCCCACGGGAACCAGTGATTTTTCCATGGGATTGATCAAAGCCAAAAAAACCAACAGCGAGGTGTTGTCCATCTGGATGGATATGCCGGAAAGCTCTATCCTGCTGAAACAGTGGTATGATATGCAAATTCCCGCCCTGCCCTTTGGATCCACCCTTGCGGCGGCCGAACAGCCGGGATTCTGGGAAGCAACCAAAGGGAAAGGGCAGTACTGCCTTGCCAACGTGGTCAATGCGGGCAACGCCCCCAGTGAAGCCACTCCATGGACCATGAAGTTTTACAATGCCTACAAGGCTCGCTGGGATGTCGAACCGGAAGGCCTGGGAACCTCCAGCAGCTATATGGCCGTGTATGTCTTGAAGGACGCCATTGAACGGGCCGGTTCCCTGGATCCCGACAAGGTGGTAGAAGCCCTGGAGAAAACGGACATGATGGGCGTTTACGGCAGAATCCGCTTCTCCCCCAAAGGACACCAGATTATCCCAAGCTTCGATCCTAAAGAAGGCGCCGTGGGAAGCATTTTCCAATGGCAGGACGGAAAACGGGTAGTCGTATTCCCCAAATCGATTGCCAAAGGCGAGATCGAGCTTCCGCCATGGATGAAGGCCAAGAAGTAGTTGAGGAGATGGGCCGTCCCCTCCCCGGGAAAAACAGTTGAGTAGTCGATTGGTTGAGTAGTTCAATAAAAGATATGGGTTACCCTGACGGGCGAGGGGAACGGCTTTCATTAATAAAGTGACGAATGACGAGTTCAGATCGTTATCCAGTTTCAAGTTTCAAGTTTCCAATTTCTTGGGGTAGCCAGAAAAAATCTCTTCGGAGATCGCATGTCAAAATCCTTAAAAACCTTGTCATATAAACTATATCACCATAATCGGGATCTCTTATGGATATTTTGATTTACGGCATCATCAACAGCGTTATGCTGGCATTAATGGCCCTGGGGTTCGCGCTGGTCTATGGAACCAGCCGGATACCGAATTTCGCCCATGGCGCCATCTATGTCCTGTGCGGATTTGTTGCCTGGTTTTTTGTTCGGTCCCTGGAACTGAACTATCTGCTGAGCGTCATCCTTTCGTTACTCCTCATAGGCCTTTTAGGCGCCCTGATATACCGGTTTGTGCTGATCCGGGTGAGAGGAATGAACATTTCGGAAATCATCGCCTCCTACGCCATCGGCCTGGCCATCATCGAGACCCTGCGCTGGGGTGGTTTCAAAGGGACAACCTACACGTTGCCGGTCATCATAGAGGGGGGTGTTATGATCGGCGACATCCCGGTGGACTATCAGCGTATCTTCGTAGTGATTCTGGGTGTCGCAGTCGTGGCGTTCCTGTGGCTTTTCACCCACTATACCCGCATTGGACTGGCCCTGAGGGGAATGGCGCAGGATGAGCGCGCTGCGCTCATGTTAGGCATAGACTCGGATACCATGGCTGTTGTGGCCATGGCCTTCGGTTGCATGTTGGCCGGGTTTGCCGCCATTGTGATACTGCCTCTGGGCAATATCGTAGTGGAAAAAGGCTACGATGTACTCATCCAGGCCATTGCCGTATGTATCGTCGGAGGATTGGGGAGCTGGATGGGCGCCGTCCTTGCCGCTTTTATTATCGGGTTTGCGCAGATACTCACAACCGTATACCTCGGGCCCCAATTCCAAATGGTGGTGGCCTTCCTGGCTATTATTTTAACGCTGATTCTGAGACCGTCGGGTCTGTTCGGACAACAGAAGGAACTGGAAGAGAGGGTGTAACGTGAATATGGAAAACCGTCGAAAGGAGAGGATTGATCGCGGCATAAAGGTACGAAGCGATGGCCTATATGCCCTTATGGGCTGGCAGGAATTGTGCTATCTGACGCTTCCCAGGTTCGTGCTGATTGCAGGATTGCTGGCATTGCCTCTCATCATGCCCGGCATGTACTGGCCACGGGTCATTACCATCGTGTGCATTTATGCCCTGCTGGCTCTGAGCTTTGATTTTCTGGCCCATTTCGTCGGCCTGGTATCCCTTGGGGGGGCATTCTTCATTGGCACAGGGGGATATCTGGCAGCCATCTTGAACACCTCCTTCGGCATGCACCCCATGCTCGCCATTCCCATCGCCACATTTGCCGGCGCCATCATCTGCACCATTTTGCTTCTCCCATGCCTCCCTCTTAGAGGGGTCTACTTCGCTATCGTTACCCTCATGTACCCTCTTGTTTTAGCCAGAATTATTGAAGCCCTGGACATTTTCGGAGGAACCGACGGCATTCTGGGTGTTGACAGCTTTCCCAATGCATGGCTTGAGCAGTACTTTGTTATCATCGTCCTCCTCTTATTCGTGTTCGGCGCCAGAAGGCTGGTAAACCAGGATATCGGACTGGTTTTTCGTGCGGTGAAGGACAATGACCAGGCCGTGCGCGCATCAGGAATGAACGTAAATACCTACAAAGCGGCTGCCGTTTTCATCGCTTCCGCCATGGGATGTTTCGGAGGCGCCTGCCTGGTTCACATCTACATGTGGGGGGGGATCTCTCTTTTCGCCCTGGATTTTTCCATCCTTCCCATTGCAGCCACCGTCATCGGAGGCGCAGGAACCCTCGTGGGCCCTGTCCTGGGCTGCCTGATTCTGGTCCCCATATCGGAACTCCTACGGGAATTCGGGACCCTTCGCATTGTTTTTTATTCCTTGATTCTGGTTGGTTTTGTCGTTTTTCGAAGCGAAGGAATCATGGTATATGGGGAGCAAAAATATCATCAGTTTGAAAGGTGGGTCAAGGTATGAGCGATCAACCGATCCTGAAAATAGAAGAAGTCACCAAGGCCTTCGGAGGGATACTGGCGCTGAACCGGGTGAGTTTTGAATTGAAAGAAGGGGAAATCCTCGGAATCATCGGTCCCAACGGATCCGGCAAAACCACCATCGTCAATTGCATCACCGGTTTCATCAGGGCCACATCGGGAAGAATTTTTTTCAGGGGAAAAGATATCACCGGTATGCCCCCACACAAAATTGCCGACATGGGCGTCACCCGCACGTTTCAGATCATGCGGCCCTATTTCAGCCTGCCCGCCTACAAGAACCTGGTCATCCCGCTGTTTTCGCCCAGGGCCAAGCGAACAGGAGGATGGAGGGGCGGAGGAAAACTGGGCGACCGAAACACCGTGGGAATCGACATCCTGGAGGAAATCGGTTTTGAGCGGGATTCCTATGTCCCTTATAAATTGGCCTCCGCACTGCCCACCGGCTATCTGAAACGGCTGGAGCTGGCCCGCTGTCTGGCATTGAAACCCGATATTATACTCTGCGACGAAGTGTTTTCCGGCCTCAGCATGAGTGAAATCGCCAGCATGGTGCCGCTGATTGAACGTCTCCAGATGGAAGGGATTTCCTTGATTATGATCGAGCACCGGTTGCGGGAGCTGTTTCGCGTGGCAAACCGCATCATGGTCCTCAATTTCGGGGAAAAACTCGTGGAGGGTTCCGCTGAAGAAGTCATGGCCAATGAGCAAGTAAAGGAGGCCTACTTCGGATCCGAAGAAGTCGAGGAGGTCATGAGCTATGCTTGAAGCAAAGGGCCTGATGGTATTTTATGAGAATGTGCTTGCTCTCAACAACGTGAGTGTCCAGTGCAATGAAAACCAGATCGTCGGCGTCTTCGGCGCCAACAGCGCCGGCAAATCTACGCTCATGTATACACTTTCGGGCATTATGGAGGACATCCGGAAAAAAGAAGCCATGGCCGGGGGCGAGAGGATTACCATCCTTGGAGAAATCCGCTATTTCGGAAAAGAGATCACGTCCATGAAGCCAAGCCTTCGCGCTAAAAAGGGAATTGTTCTCTGTCCGGAAAGGCGAAGAATTTTCAAGGAGAGCAATGTGCTGGAAAATCTGCGCATTGGCGGGTATCTGGCAACATCGTCCCAGGCCAGGGAAACCATGGACTATGTATTCACGATTTTTCCCGCCCTTGAAAAGCTTAAGAAACGTACCGGTGGTTTCCTCAGCGGGGGCGAGCAGCAGATGCTTGCCATCGGGCGGGCCTTGATGGCCCAGCCGAAACTCCTGCTTCTGGATGAGCCGCTTTTAGGTTTGAGTCCTCTGATGCAGGCCATCCTCATTCGAGGAACCAAAGTGATTCGCGACCAGCGAAAGATCTCCATCATGGTAACGGAACAATATGCCAGGCCTGTGATGCCTATCGTGGACTATGCGTTCATCATTGAAAACGGCGCCGCTGTCATGGAAGGAACCCGAAATGAACTGATGAGCAATCCGGATATTCGTTCAGCGTATTTCGGCGTGTAGCGCATATTAGGTTTTAAGATAATAGTTTTTGGACGCAGATAGGCGCAGAAAATTATAAAAAATCTGAGATAATCTGCGTTTATCTGCGTCCAAATTCTTTTTCTTGAGGAGTATAGAACCATAGAATGTGATTTCAGGGAGTAAGGGAAAACCATGAAGAGTCACGATGAAGCACTATCTAAGGAGTTGACTTTTACGCGTTTTGATCGGATGAGCGAACGATATCCGAACCGACCGGCCGTGGTCTATTTGGGAACACCGTTCAGCTACGCCCGCCTCCGGAATCTGAGCGAACGGTTTGCCGGCGCCCTGGCGGACATGGGGATCAAAAAAGGCGACAGGGTCATGATCTATATCTCCAACTGCGTACAGTGGATCATTGGATTTTTAGCCATTCAGAAACTTGGGGCCGTTCTTGTGCCGGTGGCCCCGATTTACACCTCCTTTGAGATCGAATACATGATCAAAGATTCCGGCGCGGAAACCGTGATCTGCCTGGATACAAACTTCTGCTATGTAAAAGAGGTGTTTGACAAGACAGGGTTGAAAAACGCCATTGTCACCAACCTGGTGGATCTGCTTCCTTTCTGGAAACGATCTCTTGGAGTCCTGTTTGACAAAATTCCCACAGGCAAAGTGGACCGGGACAGCCGGGTCCATTCCTTTCGATCCCTTTTGAGCCATCCTCCTCTGAAGGAACCGGTTTCTCTGGATCCCATGAAGGACCTCGCCTATATCCTTTACACCGGGGGGACCACGGGATTTCCCAAAGGCGTTCCGGGAAACCATATGGGAATGACCTCCTATGTGAACGATGTAACGGAAGACGTGGCTGCAGGCCATCTCAAAGAGGGAGAGGACGTGTATATTGCAGTGAACCCCCTCTTTCACATCATGGCCCTGGGCCTGTGCATGGCTGTTGGTCTCAATAAGGGGAATACCGTATTGCTCATGCCGGTCCCCCAGGTGGATGCCATCATGGAAACCATCCAGCGGAACAAGGCCCGCTGGTTTCTGGGTGTCCCGGCCCTTTACCGCATGATCCTGGAAAACGACCGCCTGGATTCCTACGATTTAGGCTCGCTCCGTTATTGTTACTGTGGCGGAGACGTCCTTCCCGCGGAAGTGTTCAACCGATGGAAAGAACGTTTCGGGATTCCCATCTATCAGGTATACGGGTCCACCGAAGCGGGACACGTGGCTTACAGCCGCATCGAAAAGGACCCCAAACCCAATACCATCGGGCTGCCCCTGAGGAGCCGGAAATGCATGGTGGTGGACCCGGACACGCTGGAACCAATGAAACCCGGAGAAACAGGCGAACTCCTCGTGACCTCCCCTTACACCTTGAAAGAATACTGGAAAAAACCGGAGGAGACGAAACGATCCTATATCGATATCAACGGGGAAATCTTTTACCGGATGGGCGACTTTGTAAGCGAGGATGAAGATGGGCAATTGGTGTACATGGAACGATCGGCCGATGTGATCAAACACAAAGGGTACCGGGTGTCCGCCTCTGAGGTGGAGGCGATACTGCAAAATCATCCAACCGTCATAGGCGCCTGTGTTGTGGGCGTTCCAGACAAGAAAGTGGGAGAACGCATCAAAGCCATTGTGGTCCTGAAAGAGGATGCGAAGGGCGTAGGAGGCACGGATCTGATCAAATGGTGCCGGGAACACCTGGCGTCCTACAAGGTTCCGGGGTATATCGAATTCCGAGATATGCTGCCAAAAAGCAAGGTGGGGAAACTCCTTAGAAGGGAAATTCGAGATGAAGAGCGAAGAAGACTGACCAAGAACAAGGTGTGAAAGATCGTGGGAGATGGTACGATGGCAGAGAGCATACTCAGAAACAAACGACTGTTGGCTGTGGACGACGAACCGGATATCCTGGAGACCTTGAAAGAACACCTGGAGGATATAGAGGGGCTGGTTCTGGACCAGGCCTTAAATTATGAAACAGGATATCATCTGATCCGTTCCTGGACCTATGATATCGTCATCCTGGACATTATGGGGGTGCGCGGGTTTGACCTTCTTAATGCCGCGGTGGCCCTGGGTTTTCCCGCAGTCATGCTCACAGCCCATGCCCTGACGCCCGAAGCCCTTCGCAAATCCGTTGAACTGGGGGCCAGAGCCTTTCTCCCAAAAGAAAAAATGTCGGATATCGTCTCTTTTTTAGAAGATGTCCTTACCACAAATCACCAGAAGGGATGGCTGCGGGTATTTGATCGTTTAGGTGGATTTTTCTCGAGGGCCTTCGGCCCGGAATGGCAAAAAAATGAAAAAGCATTCTGGGACGATGTAGTATCGGGAAAATACAGCCCGGAACCGGTGATCCTGAAGAAATAGCCCTTCCGCCCCTTCCTGCCATATCCCCTCCTTTGTTATTCCCGAACATCCCCCCGGTCTGGAAAATATGCCATTTAAATTCGATACGTATTGACAAGTACCCGCCTCTGCTTTTAAGATCAAAAAGGAATACGGGAACGGACGTCTCAAAGCATTTTTCATTCCAGCCATCAGGCGGCATTAACCGATACATGGAAAATCCGCAAAGAAACCTGGTTTACAGCAAAGAGGAGGCAATAGCACAGGATGAAAGCGAATCAGAATGAAAACGAGAAAAAGAACAGGGGAGTTACCATCGGCGCTGTAATTCTGGCCCTGATCATCTTTTGCCTGATTGTCATGGGCATCAACTCGAGAAAACCCGAGTTTTTTGAAACGGAAAAGCAGGAGAGCAAGGTTACGGGAGCGGCCTTTATCCGGACCAATCAGCTCCTTATTGAGCAGTTCGCTGGAAACTGGCTGCCCAACGATAAGTTCTGGCCCACGGCGTTCCTCGACAATATACCCAATTTCCAGATCGGGGAGCTGGAGGTCGTTCGATATAATGTTCGAGTCCTGAGAGACAGCCTTTCAAGAATGCGAACAACAGACAAACTGGACCCCTGGGCCGAAGGGGCCTTTACAGCCCTTTCAAACGACCCCTACAAGTGGTGGTTCCCGTCCGCGGAGAAAAGGTGGGGGAAAGCCTATGATGACCTGGAGAAGTTCTATCAGGGCCTGTCTACCGGGAAATCGAATTTTTACGCCAGGGCGGACAACCTCGTTGAACTCCTGAGGGAATATATTTCCCTGATGGGCGGAGTCAACACCAGACTTATCAATGCGCCTAAACGCAAGGAGACTGTTATCGCCGTGATAGAGGACGACAAAAAAGGCGCCAAAGAGATTGAATTAAACATCCCCTGGCGCCAAATTGACGACAATTTTTATTATGCTCAGGGTGTGGCTTACGCGCTCTACGAATCTTTCAGGGCGATACGCGTAGATTTCAACGCCATTCTGAAAAAAAAGAATTCCATCCTCCTTGTGGACAAGATCATTGAAGGCCTCAGGAAATGCTATTTTGAGCCGCTGTTTGTTTTTAACGGCTCCACCGGAAGTATCTTTGCCAACCATTCCCTCAATCTCTCAGGCATGTTCAATGACGCCAGGCAGAAGATCGATTCCTTGACTTTTTCACTGAAAGATGGCTAATTTAAATGTTGATGCAGTCGTAAAAAGTCAAAAATCATCCGTTTTAGTCATTCCCGCGAAAGCGGGAATCCAGGAAAGTCAGGTGCTTATGGACCCCCGCTTTCGCGAG
>DUZB01000053.1 GCA_013349725.1 Deltaproteobacteria bacterium
TTCAGGGCTTACAAGCGGAGACCCCGTCCATTATCAAGCCGAATAAATATCCGGGTCCAGAGGACCCGGCTTTGGGNGCCNCTGAAAGGGGCTATTTTACTTGAAAACCGTAGAAGTTAAAAGTGACTGAAGTGCCTAAAGTGATGGAATCGCTTCGCTCAGTTGGCTTTATATAGTGGTCAGAATTTCTTAATCCCGCCAGGCGGGACTCACTTCAAACTTTAGTTCACTTCAAACTCCCGCAGTGTTTTTTCAGGCAGAAGCAGAGAACTCTGACCCGGTTATGAGGACCGGGTCTTTTACGTTAGAATAAAAGAAAGGTTTGGTAGTTCATGGTACAATACCATCTGGGAATTTACGCTGGCCATGATACGGGTGTGGCGGTGGTGGATGAAAATCTCGATATTGTGCATCTTTTTGAAGAGGAGCGGTTTAACGGCGAAAAGATGACCTACTTTAACCCCTACTTCGCCCTCAAAGAGATCATCAGGCTTCCTCTGAAGCATTTCAAAACCATCACATTCGGGTTCAATCCGGACGAGGTGCAGGCCGATTTTCTCAAAAAATTTGTCCGTTTCCAAAAAATACGCAGTGAAGAGATCCTGGAGTATCTCTTTGGCAAAGTCACATGGGACGAAGTGTGCTTTGCGGGACATCATGACTGCCACGCAGCAGGGGCCTTTTTCCCATCGAATTTTGACAGCGCCCTGATAATGGTGGCTGACGGGACTGGAGAATCGGAATCCACATCTTTTTATGAAGGAAAAGACCACGCCATCTCCAGGATATCCAGCGAACGAACAAACGATTTTTCCCTTGGCATCCTGTATCAGTATTTTACGGAATGGCTCGGGTACAGGACGCACAACACCTCTCAGCATTGTGGAAAAATCATGGGGCTGGCCAGTTACGGGAAGCCAGTTTACAGAGAGCGTATTTTAGAGATGCTTCGCAGTGAAGGGGCCGGATACCGGTGGCCCGGAGGATCTCTCCTTGAAACGAGGGGAAAAATCGCGGAGGCTTTCGGCGGCCCCCGGCCAAGACCCGTAAACAGCTTCAGCAGGGAACAGGCTGATGTGGCCTGCAGCATTCAAACGGTGCTTGAAGAGATTATCCTTGAAAAACTTGGGGCTGTCAGGGAAATGCATCCTTTTCAAAATCTCTGCTTTTCCGGCGGCGTCGCCATGAACAGCCTTCTCAATTACCGTATTCTGCAGTCCGGGATCTGCGACGATATTTTCGTGCAACCCCTCTCCTCGGACAGGGGGATCGCTCTGGGTGCGGCCCTGGCTTCGGCTGCAAGGTTTTCCTCGTCCCGTTCTTCTGCATCCCGTTTTTCTGCATCACGGCGGAAAATCCAGAATGTGTATGCTGGATATGGAGAGATTTCTCCACAGGCGGAGCTGGACAGGCTGATCAGGGAATATGATTTTCCTGTCTTTGTGGAGAGCAGGGAAGCTTCACCGAAGGAGATCGCGGGATTCCTTGACGCGGGCCAGATCCTGGCCCTTTTTCAAGGGAAACAGGAAATAGGCCCGAGGGCGCTTGGAAATCGGTCCATTATGGCTGCGCCCACCGTGGCGTCGCGGGACAGGACCAATGAGAGGATTAAATACAGGGAACCCTGGCGCCCCTTTGCCCCCACAATCATGGAGGAAGAGGTGGGCCATTATTTCGACAGGTTCCGGGCGGAGCCTTTTATGTCCGTCATCTACGGGGTCCTTCCAGACAAGATAAAAGGCATGGAAGGGGTCACCCATGTGGATGGAACGGCCCGACTGCAGACAGTGAGCGAAAAGCAAAACCCCGTGTTTTATGAAATTATTAAGGAATACAAAAAGCTCAGCGGGATTCCTGTTATTCTGAACACGTCTTTCAATATCAATGCCCAACCCATCATTCGCACCGTATATGATGCCGTGCTTACCTTTCTCTGTTGCGGGATAGACGGTCTTCTGATTGAAAATACCCTCGTCAGAAAAAAAGAAAGCCTGCCAAGGGATTGCCTGAACCGGCTGGACCGTATTCTGGCGGAAGTCACCAGGGATGCCCGATCCATTGCATTGCAGATCCTTGATTATTCGGAGGAAACCCGGAAGTTACTTTCTGAACTTCTGGGCTGCCCCAGCATCCGGTTTCGAAAGCGTTATGGATCAAAACCGATTTCGCGGTGTTTTATAAAAGGGCATACGAAAATGAGCTGGGATATTATCTCCCATATGACACCCCATGTGGGGCAGTTCAACTATGGTGAAGAAGGGTTTCCGAAGATCCATGACGGCGAAATCTGCATCCTGGTATCCGGGAAAAAGCTCATAGAAGCATCAAGCAAGCCAACCAGGACCTATGTGGGGTTTGACCGGGAAGTGCACTGTGAAATGATTCGTGCCTGCCACGCCATGCCCGACAGAGAACGGTATTTTTTCCTTGACAGGGAATATCACCTGTTTGATGCGGACTACCTCTATGGAAGGCTGAAGCCGTTCAAGATAAAGGAAGCTGTAACACTCTCCTACGGAGCTGCGGTTTCAAATGTCCCTTCCCGTGAAGGCAGCCTGTCTGCATGCCCACCCGCACAGGCAGGCCTGGAGGAAAAGCGACTTATAAGCAGCGAACAGGAAGATATGTTCGAGACCTTAGCGGATGCGTAGAGTTTATTTTTAAGTGACGAGTGACGAGTGACGAGTGGCAAGTGACCAATAACTAATCACCAGTAACTTCCGAAGGCTTACGGGGAGGAGCCGCTGGGGCGTTTGTAAAAACGCCCAGTTCATGTCCGGTCCTGTCGTTGATGAAGGTGGCGGATAGGATCATCCCTTCCCGGTAAGTCATTTTGAGAGGAAACGGGTTGTCCATCCGGATCGTGACGTAGATCTTCCTGCCTTCGGATCGTTCAATCAATCCTCTGATAATGTTTCCTCCGATTCCCCGATCTCTGAAGTCCTCTCTTACCGCGGTATATCCCCTTTCCAGGTATCCGGAAAGATCCAGCCCCGTGGCGTTTTCGATCTTTTTTCTGTAGGCTTCCTTGGGGAATTTGTGGGTGCTGGTGCCGATGATTTTATCTCCATGGGCCGCGTATCCAACGAGGAAGGCGTTGCGGAGCATTTCCCGTGCCCAGGATGTCCCCACGCCTCCCGCTTCTTTGATGAGGAGGTAAATGGCCTCCAGAGTTGCTGAATACATTTCTTCAGGTTTTTGGAAGTAATATTCTATGTTCATCGGTTTCAGGTTTCGGGTTTCAGCGCCTATGTTCCAGATTTTCAGCTATAGAAAGCATAACTATTGGATATTATGTTTTATCTTTCAAAAGTTATCCGGGTTTTTCCCTGACACCTGACACCTGGTGCCTGAATCACGCCAATGCGTGATTTTGGTTCAGTCTCTACCTGTCTCTGGCCTGGCTGTAGAATAGGCTGGATACAAAAAGGTCCTGAAAGCGGGACAAACCCGAAAGTTCCACATATTCCATGTGACTGGCTATTCTCTCCGCCTCCCTTCTCTGATTTTTGTCCATCAGGGCCAGGCACGCGCCGTGCAGAGCGGCATTCCCGATTCCTATAACGCTCGTTGTAGAACAACCCGGGATAAGGTCGATTGCGCAGGCATCCAGTGGTTCCACATAATTTCCTCCGGCCCCCGCAAGGAGAATCAGGTCAGGCTTTACCATCCCGGCTTTTTCCATGATGAGCTGTGCTCCGGCATGAAGGGCGGCTTTGGCCATTTGGAGTTCGGATAAATCCTTTCCGCTCAGAACGATGTCTTCTTTCAGGTCTGCTTCAGACTTCCAGACCAGGACAAACTCGTTTCCGTCCTGTCCCGGGCGTAAGCGCGGAGTCTTAATGGCATCATTGAATCTCCCGTTTGCCAGGATAATCCCGGTTCTCACCATTTCAGCCGCCGCAGAAATAATCCCTGATCCGCAAATCCCCAAGGCCCGTTTCTCCAGAATCGTTCGGAACCGGACTTCGTACGTAACGGGATCGATCCTCACCCTGTCTATGGCGCCGGCGGCCGCGCGCATGCCGAAACGGATATGCCCTCCCTCAAAGGCAGGGCCCGCGGCGGTGGAACAGCAGATGACCCCTTTGTTGTTTCCAAAGAGGATTTCCCCGTTGGTTCCGAGATCGATAAGAAGCGTCGCCGGCTTACGCCTGTGAATCCGGGTAGCCAGGGCGCAGGCGATGGCATCGCTGCCTACGAATCCTGCCTTTACGGGAAGGAGATAAACATATGCGGAGGGAGAGATTTCCAGCTTCAGGTCCCTCGCTTTCATATATTCTCCTTTCTGAAAAACCGGGGTATAGGGGGCCTCCGCCAAATATTTTGGAATCACTCCGGCAAAAAGATGATGCATGGCCGTATTTCCTACCACGGCAGCTTCCAGGATGTGGGTGGCATCGATTCCGGCAACCTGTGCAGCATCTCTGATGAGGTCATTCATACAGACCATCATTCGAGACTGCAGGAGACCGAGGTGATCTTTTCCTTTGTTGCAGAAGTGGATGCGCGTAAGGATGTCTTCCCCGAAATGGATCTGGGGATTCATGGCGGCTGTTACGGCTATTTTTCTGCCGGAAACCAGATCAATCAGACAGGCCGCCACCGTCGTTGTCCCCATATCAAAGGCCACTCCGAAAAATCCGCCTTTCCCGGCAGGCCTGACATGAATGATTTCCTTTCTTTGAAACAGGATAACGTCGACCCCCCTGGCCCCGGAACGCAGCGAATTCGGGAGGTCTTTCAGTGCCTGAGAATCGATGGCAGGATTCTTTATTCCATATCCCGCGCTGAGTGCGGACAGGAGCCGCTCTTTGTCAGCCGTCACACGGCCAAGAACCGGGGGGGGGACCTCCACGCGAAACGGCTTCAGCGCGGGATTCAGTCGACCGAGATAGTTGTAGCTGGTTGAGGAGGTGAGAATAATCTGACGCCCTGTTCGACTCTCCTCGGGGATATGGACCCGGGCGCCGCCGTCCAATATGGTCTCGCAGGCCAGGCGGTACCCTTTCCGGGTCAGGTCGCCCAGGATTTCCGTTTCACGTTCGGTCGGTTCCGGGATTCGGCCCTCTACGGTTTCGAGCCGAATTCTGCACTTGCCGCAGGTTTTCCTGCCGCCACAGTCCGATGTCAGGGGGATGCCCGCGGCTCTTGCCAGCTCCAGGAGGCTGGATTTTCCGTCCGCCTCTTTTTCCTTCCCGAAGGAGTCAAAAAGAATTGTTTTCATTCCAAAAAAATGCTTTTCCCAGTTTCCAGTTTCAAATTTCCCTCTTTACCATCTCCTTCATCCTGCTCACCCCTTCCGCCGCGTCTTTCGCATAGGCATCGGCCCCGCACGTATCGATCACAAATTTCCGGGTCATGGCCGCGCCCCCGCATATGATCTTTACTTCTTTCCCCAGGGTGCTGTTCCTGATGGCCTTTACGGTCTCTTCAACATAGGGGTCGCCAGTTGTCAACAGGGAGGAGAGTCCGATCACCTGGGCATGGTTCTCTTTTGCTTTTGTTACGAAAACGTCCGGTGGAACATTTTCCCCTAAATCGATTACTTTAAAGCCGGAGGTTTCCAGCAGGAGTTTTGTTAAATTTTTCCCTATATCATGGAGATCACCAAAAACCGTACCCATAACCACCGTTCCAAGATTCCTGTCCGCATCTGTTTTCAACAGCGGTTTTACGATGTCCATGCAGGCCTGCATGGTCCGAGCGGAAATCATCATTTCCGGGACAAAAATCTCTTTTTTCTCAAACCGCTCCCCCACCGCATTCAGCCCTGCAATGAGTGCATGGTCGATGATTTTGCCGGGGTCTGTCTTATTGTCCACCGCTTTTCTCGTAAGCGCCACCGCATCTTTCAGCTTTCCGGATATCACCGCATCTTTCAGTTCTTCAAGGTCCGATTTCATCGATTTTTTGCCGACTGGGGCGCTTCTTTAAAACTCCCACGGCCTTCGAACCTTTCCCCATGGAAGAGAGATAGTTCATGCAGAAGTCATCTTTTCCGGAAAGCAGGTCTGCAATGAGGACTGCCTGCTTCATGGCCTTCACCGTAGGATCCAGAATCGGGCATGTGAGCCCATTGGTAACCGCCATGGCTAAGAAGCCGGCGTTAATGGTGTTCCGCTCCGGAAGCCCGAAGGAAATGTTGCTCAAACCGAGAGTCTGGTTTACGTGCAGATTATCGCGTATGAGCCGCAGGGCGCGGATCGTTTCAACACCGGCCATGCTGTCGGCGCTTATGGCCATGGCCAGGGGATCGATGATCACGTCCTCCGCCGGGATTCCCATCTCCAGATGATCACGTCCTCCGCCGGGATTCCCATCTCCATGGCTTTCTCTACGATGGTTCTCGCAATTTCAAGCCGGTCCTCCGCTTTCTTCGGGATTCCCCGGTCGTTCATGGTAAGGCCGATTACAGCGGCGTTATATTCTTTGACCAGGGGAAGTATCCTTTCCAGTTTGTCTATTTCTCCGTTTACTGAGTTTACCAGCGCTTTTCCCTTGTAGACCTTCAGGGCCGCTTCCAGNGCCTTCGGCAAGGCCGAATCAATGCATAGAGGGAGATCCGTCACTTCTCCAATGGCCGCAATCGCNTCCTGTAAGACCCGGGGCTCATCGATACCCGATACCCCCACATTCACATCGAGGATATGGGCGCCTGCTTCTGCCTGGGCTAGCGCCTCTTTCTGCACGGCCCGAAGATCTCCCCTTTCGAGGGCCTCTGCAAGATCCTTACGTCCAGTGGGATTGATGCGCTCTCCAATGATCACAAGGGGCTGCCCCGGACCGATCACGACCGTCTTTGTTTCACTGCTTATGGTTGTTTCCATCGGATATTTTCCGATTTCTTTCATGGTGGTGGGTCTCCTGGAAGACTTTGTGGCGGACCCCTTGTGTATACATCCGTATTCTTTTGCGGTATTGAGGGCCGCTATGACATTTTCGTCGGGTGTGCCGTAGGTAAGCCCCACCGTGTCTATGGAAAAATTTTCCAGGGGATCCCCCTGGCTTATCAAATTGCGAACCTCCGCGGCCACTTCTTCTGCTGTACCGTTCTTCATCAGGACAGGATTGATTCGGGCATTGACGGCTACGTCCGACCCGAATACCTGCCTTGCCTTTTTCACGTCGGACCCGAAGCCTATCTCAACAAATGCCAGGTGATGAACCTTGGCATACCCCTCAAGCACCTGGTTTACGGCGCCGCAATGATGAATGCCAAGAGGATGGCAGGCATCCGCCACCTGGTTGTCGTAGGGAAGGATAAATTCCTCGTAGGTTTTGAGGGAGATCTGTTCCGCGGTGCAGTTTGGAATGACAAAAAGTTTCGGGTCGCACATGGGAGTGACGTCCACGGCGCCCGTCCCGGTGGTCTTCCGGTTGAATTGAAACAGCTGGATGACGCATTCCGTGCAGACTTGAAGCAGGTGGTGGCACAAGGCGGGATTTTCAAAAAAATCAACGTAGAGCTGGTCTCCCCGAATTTTGAGGGCCAGATTCTGGACCCCCGTCGTGTTGATGTCTCCCACCACATGGCCGTATTTATTTTGAAGATAATCAATCTGACCGATCATGTCGGTCATGGGAGGACTGTGGAAGATATCGGGAACTTCCAATTTCATGATTTCCTTTTCGGAAAGATTCAACGGCATGGCCCATGGCAGGGCTTCATCCTTATAGACGATGTCGCATCCGAATATGGCGGGCAGCATGACCATCCCGAATGTAATAAGCGGCGCCGGTTTTGGATCAGGATTGCCCAGCCCCACATCCCCGAATCTCTCGTGAAGCCGCCTCGCGATTTCCATCCGGGTCTTCACCCGTTTTTCCGGGTCGAAATAGTATTCTTTCCCGAAGGATATGCCGTAATGTTTGTGAAACCAGTCCGGATAAAAACCAACCCCCAGGGGGATATGTTTTTTGTCTGCCATTTGAATCGTTCTCCTTAAATTTTTCTGAAAATGCGCAATGAAATTGAAAAATCATTAAAAAAATAGTAAGTACCTCAAACTACCATAGATGCTGCGATATTGCAAATGCCCTAATGGGCAAGCCGGAATTTCCTGACAAGCGCAGGCTATGAAAATCGAACCATTTCTCGTTCCCGCCCGCCTGCCATAGCCTGTCAGGTTGCCGCTGGGCACTCCTTCTCGCTTTTGTATCCCCTGTGCTGCGGGAAAAAACAGCGGATCGGCATTGGCGAACAGGCGCTCCTGCGTGGGAATGCATAACAACCAGTGAGGAAAAGAGGGAAAAATGAAACCCAGCGAATTGAAAAAGACAGGCCTCGACGCATTTTTTGAACCCGGAAGCATTGCCATAATCGGTTCTTTCAGGGAAGGGGGTTTTGGTGGATACGTGGTGGTCAAATCTCTTATGGAAGCAGGATATGAAGGGAAGATTTTTCCTGTGAATCCAGGATACCGGGAGGTTTTGCAGTTAAAGGTATATCCTTCCCTGAGCGATATTGGGGAACAGGTGGATATGGCGATTGTCATGATAAATGCCCGGAACGTGGTCGGGATTATAGAGGAATGCGGTCGAAACCGCATCTGTTCGGTGGTGGTGGTGGCTGACGGTTTTGCGGAGAAAGATGAACAAGGGGCCAGGTTGCAGACGGAACTGGTGGAGGCTGCAAGACGTTGGGGTGTTCGAGTTATCGGCCCGAATACCGCAGGAATTATCAACAGCGCAAATGGGTTAAACCCGTGTCCCTACGATGCAGGCTATTACCGGGTCAAAAAAGGGCCGGTTACGATCTGCTCCCAGACCGGCATGATTAACCCCCAGGCCTATGCCTATCCGGAGCTGGGTTTCGGGATTAACAAAATCTGTGATCTCGGAAACAAGTGCGATGTGGATGAATGCGATATGCTGGAATACCTTGAGAACGATGATTCGACCGGCGTAATCAGCATTTATCTTGAAAGCATCAGCGATGGAAAACGCTTTCTGGAAGTGGCCCGAAGGGTTTCACTCAAGAAACCGGTCCTGGCCCTGAAGGTGGGGACAACCAGCGCGGGAGCGCAAGCTTCTGCTTCCCATACCGGATCTCTTGCCGTGGACGATGCGGTATTCGGCGCCGCCTGCAGCCAGGCCGGCCTTCTGAGGATCGACAAATTCAGTGAGCTGTTTGAATTGCCGAAGGTTTTTGCGTGCCAGCCCCTTCCCTCAGGGAACCGGGTCGGCGTAGTAAGTTTTACGGGGGGAGTGGGTGTCCTGGCTGTTGATGAGGGGGCCAGGTATGGGTTGGTCCTGGCGGATTTCAGTGGGGTAAGCCGTGAGATTTTCAAGGGAATTTCTGAAGACCTTGGAAAGAATCCCGTTGACCTGGGGCCGATGATCCCGACCGTAAAGGATTTTTCGGCGTTCTATGGCCGGATTCTCAAGGCGGTTCTGGCAGATGACAACGTGGACTCCCTTTTTAATGTGGTCTGGGCGGATGCCCTTGGCAAGAACACCAACGCCTATCTGGAAGCCTACGAAGAGATGAAATCGTATGCCCGGAAACCTGTGGTAACCTGGGTGTACGGCCCCAATTCATCGAACATATCGAATATAGCCAAAGAATTGGAAGATTTAGGGTTCCCTGTTTTCAGAGAACCGGAGACCTGTATCAAGGCGATCGGCATGCTCACCACCTATGCGAAAAGAAAAAGGAGCCGTTCACGGGTTCAGGGTTAAAGGTCAGGGTTCTCTTTTTCGGCTCATCGCGGATTAACGTAAAAACTTCCCCGGAGGTGAAAAGTATAGCCGGTGGTTTCAACCACCGGCTATATGCCCACATCCCTTCAGGATATAAGCCAACCATGACAAATTCACGCCAATTCACGATGCACTATATTCTTTGCGGCAAAAATAACGCGCAGTTCTGCCGTCTTTATCGGCAGAAACTGCTTGTTGGCGGTCATAGGGTTAGAATCAGAATTTCAATTGAATTTTAAAAGGATTGTCCCCTATTCCCGATTTCAGGATTACAAACGGGTTTTTTTTATGGCATTTCGAGTTCTCTGCAAAATATTTGTACTGGAAGGACCCGGATACCGTCTTTCTCATAGTCCTTTTTGCCTTCGTGTACTTGATAAAACTTGGGTATTTTTGTCCGCTGCATAAAATAGTAAAGCACTGGATTGATTCCTCGATCGCCGCTTTTACATTCAACCGCAAACAGGGGTTTTTTATCTTTTAAAACGACGAAATCTACTTCTCGTTTGTCCGTGTCACGAAGAAACCTGAGATCCATGCGAAACCCTTCCGTGTCTTCAAGGAAATGACAGAATTTTAAAAGCTGGGATGCAATAAAATTTTCAAATCTTGCACCGGGCTCTGTAATTAATGACCAGTCCCATAAATAAAGTTTCTGCTCTTTTTTGACTGCCCGTATTGTTGGCGGGCCATACGGAGGGATTCTAAAGGAATAATACATTCGCTCAAATATTTTTAGCCATCGCTCGACCGTTTCATGGGCCACCTGAAGCAATTCTTTTAGATTTTTGACTGAAAGAGGGGACCCGACTCTGTTGGGAAGTTCTTCGGCCAACAACTCAAGCAGACTGATCTCTTTTACTGTTTCTAAATCCCTTATGTCTTCGTAAACCACTCTTTGGATTCTTTCTCTTTGCCATCTCCTCCAAAATTTTTCATCTCCCCTGAAAACGGGTTCGGGAAATCCACCGAATCTCAAGAGCTCTTTAAAGTCATTTTCAGTGGCATTTGAATTCAACTCCATCAAAGAAAACGGGTGAAGTCTATAATAATGATATCGTCCATGCAGTGAGTCTCCACCCTTTCTGTAGTAATCAAGACGCGCTGATCCAGTGATAATGAATGATCTTTTTGTTTTATTTGTGTCGTAGAATCCCTTGACCAAGTTCCGCCACCTTGCGAATTTATGAATCTCGTCCAACACAATAAAGTTCTGGTTTGGCGGCAATTCTCCTTTCATCAGAGAAGATCTGACCAAGACATTATCCCAATTCAGATAAGCGGGATGACCTTCTCCAGGTTCAGGCAAAAAACTCAGTGCAAAAGTAGTTTTTCCGACCTGCCTAGGTCCTCCAACAAAGACCATGCGACTCTTTAGGTCGGTTTTTACAGCTTTTTCAATATATCGAGTGCGAATCTTTTCCATGGTAATAATACGCTTAACACGATTTTGCTCATGAGTAAAGTAGATTAAACATGATTTTTTTTAGAGCTGCAACACTTAAGGACGTCCCGGCTCACACATGCGTAACAGCCGGTTCCAGTTTGGGATAGAACTTTCGAAAGGCGCTCCAGGAAAGCCTCAAATGCGCCTATGCAAAAGCCCCCTTTCTGGAAGAGCACCTGGTCTTTCTGGAGTGGATCTTCACGGAAGGCCATGAGCGGCTGTTGGATCTGAACGTGAAGATCATCCGCTATCTGATGGAAGAGTTGGGGATCTCCTGCCGCGTGGTGCTCCTGTCCGATCTCGGCATTGAGGTGAGCGAGCCCCGGCTCTCTGGAGATCTGCAAAAAGGTGGGGGCCACCCAGTTCCTGGCCCAGCGGGTGGCCGCAAAATATCTGGATGAGAAGGCCTTTGAAAAGGAGGGGATCGGACTCCGGTTTTTTACCCCCAGGCCGGCGGTCTACCCCCAGTTGTGGGGGCCGTTTGTGCCCAATCTATCAGCCTTTGATCTCCTGTTCAACTGCGGGCCCAAGGCCCGGGTCGTTCTGGAACGGATCTGAGGTCCAGGAATAAGGCCTTTTATGCATCACAGGTAGGTATTCAAAAAGACCGGGCCAGGGAGTCTCTTCGTTACTGGAATATGTTTCCATGCGGAATAGATGACGGCGCCCCGGCTTCGAAAGGGGCTTATTATCAAGAGATCGCCCCATCCCTCTTGGGAGCATTTTCCCCTGCGCCCGCGGAGCCAAACCCAATGGGAGGAGTCCCATTGAAGGAGCCCTTTCCACACACAAATGTAGCATGGGGACGTCATTAACTTGTTAGCTTAATTGACTAACATACTATTTTTACAGCCTAAAACATCTTCGCCAAGGCGTTAAAGTTAAAAAGCTAAGGGCGTCCCCATGGCCCCCTTGAAATGAATTTCCTGGATTCACCGCACCAAGTTTATAAGTTAAGGGCGTGTGCATGATCCCCATGAGCCCATGTTCCTTGGAAGCATCGAGTGTTTCGAGAACAAAATCACTGTCCCCTAAAATCCTCTCATCTCCCTTTAACCGAATGCAGGCATGAGCAGCTGGTTATGGCGGATAGATAAAGCCGGCTTTTGAACTATCTTTCTCCATTTCGAAAGGCATCCTGGATACGGATGGTATTTTCCGGCAGCGACTTCCTCAGTTTGTTTCCCGCCAAAAGCCACGCCAATCGTCTGGAAATGGGCCAGGTGCGGTACTCCACGATCTGTCGCCTGCTGACGGTGTACGAGAAACCTTTTGGATCCGATCCCATCATTCCTCCAAAATAGACTGAAGAAGAGAAACATCCGCCAGATCCTGCTTCCTTCCTGAATAAAGCTTCAAGTCAATAAGATCCTTGATGGAAATTACAGGGACCTCTATACCTTCCACAACAAAGACCGCTGCCCTCTTTTTCAAATGATTGTAATCGAGAGGCAATTCTATCAGCAGATCGATTTCACCTATTGAGTGCGTTTCGCTAAAAAAACTGAACGCCTTCATATGCTTTTCTTTTTTCCATACGGCCCGAGTTTTTTCATTTTCAAGTTCAAAAGGATCCACCGGAACTCTCGCCCGGTAGCCCCACTCCAGGAGCTGGGAAACCATCTGATGAATGTTTTTCTTTTCAAGAAGCATCATCAAATCAAGATCGTACGTCATTCGAGGTATCCCGTGAAAATTCACGGCAACACCACCCGCTACGAGATAGTCAATTTTCCGTTGATTCAAAATCCTGAAAATCGACTGATAGTCCAATGTGAAGTCTTCTTCCAAATGATCGCCAGGCGTCATGAATTTCAACTCCCCTCAGTTCCTCGAAAAATGTGGAAAAACGAAGCCGCTGCGTCAAGAATAAAATGCTTTGAGTGGACGTCTGCGGCACGTCCAGAAAATCATAAAATATCATTCGTCGAGAAGTTGAAAGCCATTTTCATCGGCAATCGCTTGCCCCCGCTTTACCGAAATGCTCACCGCAGGTTGGGTAAGGCCCAGTTCTCTTGCCAAGGATGTTGCACTGATACCCAGTTCTCTTACGGCCCAGTAGCAAAACAGACTTCTGGCCCTGACGTTTTCGGGATATTTTCCCGATGCGTATATCCGTTCAGGGGCAACCTCCAAAAGTTCAGAAACCCTTTTCGAAAGCATGGAAAGGGTAAAACCCCGGGACTTCAACCTGAACTTCCGCTCGAACTGTTCATTGGAAGCATCGAGTGTTTTGAGAACAAAATCACTGTCCCCTAAAATCCTCTCATCTCCCTTTAACCGAATCCCTGTTCCTGCCAACTCTTTAACTCTTGTCCAGCCCCCGACGCTCCGAATCAGTCCCCCTCCCGTAAGTTCCGGCCGTCTCCCGGCCTCAACCCCTTTCTTAACATATGCCTTGTATCGCCTGCGAGCTATTCCAAAATCCGGGCCGAAATATCCGAGCACATGACCAACATCCTGCCAATCGCTTTTTTCTTTTCCCGCCATAATTCTATGCCCCGAGTACGGATATCTCTCCAACTCCTTGAGGTCTTTCACTACCTTCGCACGCAACGGGTTCAGATGAATATATCGTACCAATTCAATTAGATACGCGTCTTCCTGGCACAGAATGGATTTGTAGCGATTTTGGAAAAGCTGCCCGTGTCTATGATGACGGCGATTGTATCCTCTTGCGTATCCGGTAAGAAGCCGCCTCATGATCGTGGCAATGGAAACAAGCCCTGTTCGAAGCAAAATATGTGTGTGATTTGGAAGCAAGGCCCACGCGTAGCATCCGGTCTTGGATTCAGGCAGTATATTGCCTATTCTGTTCAGGAAATCATCCCTGTCCAAATCATCCTGAAAGATTCGTTTTCGTTCAATCCCCCTGATGATGATGTGGTGGAGAGCACCTGGCGCGTCGATTCGGGCTTGTCTGGGCATGTTGAAAACATACAAAAAGGCACAGTCGCTGTCAATTTAATAATTTTATGGACGTCCCCAATGCCGTCCCCAATGCCCACAGATCCAATTCCTTTGATACAAATCCGGACCATTGTCCACTCTTGATTCTGGACGGCTTTCCATAGCGCCTGGCAGCGATCGCCAAGGATGCTACCATATCATCCTTTATACCCGAGAAAAGCAAATCCCTACCGTCCTACTCGGTCGGCACGATGGGCGGGACTACGAAGGTGCCGTAGCGGTTCGAATCGTTGACCGGCTCCTGAGGGTACTGCTTCGCCAGCTCGGGGTCGTCCGTCGTCAGGGAAATAGTGGTGCTGGACAGGATGGAGGCGCCGCCGCTCTGCTCGGTTGCCGGCGTGGGGTTGTAGAGGCGGAACATGGCCTGGAAGGTGCTCCTGCTGTCCGGGATGGGCAGCCAGTTGCTGCGGAGTGCGGGCGGCGTGTTCTGGAGGTAGAGGCGCAGGATGCTGTTTCCGTTGCCGTCCTTCTCGAAGGCCAGCCGGGTGCCGCGGAGCGCCGGCGGGGCGTCCGGCAACTGCTGCGAACCGAGGGAATGCACGGGGATGACGAGCCCCG
>DUZB01000054.1 GCA_013349725.1 Deltaproteobacteria bacterium
TAATCGGGCAGCTCTAAAATAGGCTGTAAAAGAGTAAGATTATGATTACGATTAAGATTATGACCTTCCGAACGTACTCTCGACTAATTGGATCAAGTGGGCTAAATTAGAACCAAGCCTTCTTTTGTCTTCTTCATTCTGTAATAATCTTTCACCGCATCGATGGTGCTTTGAAAAGCCATGTCGTCCCAGGGAATCTCTTCTTCCCCGAAGAGGCGCGCCTCCAGTGTTTCATCTTCCGGCGCCAGGTTTCCGGATACGTGCTCAGCCAGGTATACAATAACCACTTCAACATACCCTGCATAGGAATAAACACCCAATAATTCCTTCAATTCAATTTCTAACCCACACTCTTCCCGGGTTTCTCTGATTGCAGCCGCCGGGACTTCTTCTCCGCGATCCACATATCCTCCCGGCATCACCCACTTTCCTTTCTGGGGATCGATGGCTCTTTTGAGAAGGACGATTTTTCCGTTCAGTTCGCAAATGGTGCAGGCAACCACTTTCGGGTCCAGGTAATGCACATAACTGCAACCCGTGCAAACCAGACGGAACGGCTCCCCCTCTTTCATGTTTGTTTTTTCAGCCTTTTCACCACAAACGGGACAGTAATGAAAAGAGCGGTCATGATGCATGCGATCTGCCTCGAATTTTGTTACATCTGATACAGGATTCTTAAAAAAAATTCCAGTCCCTATTTTCTCATAAAGGGATGTGTTCTTGAAGAACAGGACCCTGTCAACCACAGATAATCGGCCATTTCCCGGTCAATATTCAACTGCTCCGTCAGCGGATACATCGCAATGGTCGCCATCGGTATATCGGTTCGCCTTTTGACCCGGTCCGGAATCCCGAATTTGTTGACAATATGCCCGTTGCCGGAGAATACAACCATGGGACCCGGATATTTTTTCAAATAATCGGCTATGGTTTCGGCCATGGTTTCATCCCAGACGCATTGCGCCTCGTAAAAGGAGTTAAAGTGTTGAATCCCATGGTGGGAATGACCACCGAAAATCTTCTCCATGTATGCTCTGTGTTCCTTGTTATTCAGATCGATCTCTCGGGCGACCTGGCCTCGCTCTTCCTCATTCAGGCCGGCAAGACCGGATCGGGCAACCTTTTTAACGACCTCCCTTGGGACATTCACGGCCAGAAGAACTCCGTTCTTTTCCCTGATCTGAACAATCAACGGCCGGTAAAAATGATAGGGGAATCCCCAGCTTTTGCTCCATTGAATCCTTTCCAGAAAGGCCGTTTCATCCATTTCGCCTTTCATATATTCATCGATAATTCCTTGATCCGGCCTGTGAAAAAACTCCATGGCCACAGTCAGAACGTTGTATCGGGCCATGAGCCCCTGCAGGACTTGAACCTGAATCAGGTGATGTTCCGGATTGTCATGGTTTTCGCCCACAAAAACAAGCGGTACGGATTCCAGTTGATCCATGAGGCAATCAAAGGAAACAGCCTTGCCGGCCTTGAGATCAATAATCTGCCCGGAACTGAATTTCTCCGAAACACCATCGATTTCAGCCGTAAGGGGCATTGGCCTCCGGGATGGCGCGCAGGCGCTCAGAGTTAGCAGAAAGGCCCCCGTCAGTACCAGCACGATATTTCGCATCGTCATACATAACCTGCCTTGTGTTTTTAAGATTCAACGGTCTTGACTTGCGCCTTGTGTATCATTTACTCTCCCGATATGCAAGCCCCTCGCACAGCATGGGCGGCAAATGGGGCTCAACCATGAAGAACATGAAGGACATGAAGAAAACGGAAACGCCGAATCGACTCGATCCATCATTTCTAAAGAAAAGCCTGCCCGATGAACCGGGGGTTTACCTTTATAAAGATCATGACGGCATTGTCATTTACGTAGGGAAGGCCAAGAATCTAAAAAAGCGGGTCCTTTCCTATTTCAGGCCAAGAAATGACCTGCCGCACAAAACGGCCCTCATGATGGGAAAGGTAAGCCATCTCGATTTCATGCTGACTTCCACTGAACAGGAAGCCTTTATCCTGGAAAGAAACCTGATCAAGAAACACATGCCCCGATACAACATCATCCTGCGGGATGATAAACAGTATCCCTGCCTGAAGTTAGACCTGAAAGAACCCTATCCCCGGCTTCACATTGTAAGGAAAATGAAAAAGGATGGGAGCCTGTATTTCGGCCCTTTTTCATCAGCGAACTCGGTGAGGAGCACCCACAGGCTGATCGACCGGATTTTCAAACTTCGGAAATGCAGCAACCGAAAATTCAAGATACGGACAAGACCCTGTCTCAATTTTCAGATGGACCGCTGCCTTGGTCCCTGCGCCAATGAAATCCCTGTGCAGGAATATGGGAAAATAGTAAAGCATATAAAACTTATGCTGGAGGGTCGGGACAGAGAGTTGATTCGAAATCTGCGGGATGAAATGGAGCATTTTGCCTCGCTGCTTGACTTTGAAAATGCCGCCAGGATACGGGATCAGATCAGAGATATAGAGAGAACGGTGGAAAAACAGCACGTTGTTTCCCAGGGGATGGAAGACCAGGACATCGTCGCGGTGGTTCAAGATGGCCTGTTCCACCAGCTTGTGGTACTCTTTGTGCGCGGAGGAAGATTGTTAGAAAGCAGGAGTTTTCTCTTTGAGGACAACGGAACCCCCGCTGAAATTCTGGAGGCTTTTCTGAAACAATACTACCCTGAAAAAGCCTTTATCCCATCCACCATCCTGCTTTCCGAAAGCGTCCCGGACCAGGACTCCATTGCGGAATGGCTCTCCGACCTTGCGGGGAGAAAGGTTGACCTGCACACACCGCAGAGAGGAAGCAAAGCAAGGCTGGTGGACATGGCGCGGACAAATGCGGAAAAGACACTCACGGGGCGCCTTGAATCCGAAAAACAAAACCTGATGATCCTGGTCAAATCGACGATTGGCCTCAAGAATACTCCGGTATATATTGAAGGGCTTGATATCTCCAATTTTCAAGGAGCTCTGGCGGTCGGCGCCGTGGTCTCTTTTGCCGGAGGAGAGCCCAACCGAAAGGGCTACCGGAATTTCAGGATGAAAAGCGTGGTTGGAATTGATGATTACGGAATGATGGCTGAAATGATTACCAGAAGGGTGAAACAGGGGAATCTGCCCGATATTTTTCTGGTAGACGGTGGAAGGGGGCATCTTGCCGCGGTGAAGCACGGGCTGGAGGCCCAGGTCATAACCGCTTCCGGAGGGATTTTCCCCCCGCATATTCCCGAGGTCATTTCCATAGCCAAACCCGATGAAAACCGACAGGAAACATGTGACAAGATCTATGTTTCCGGCAGAAAGAATCCCCTGAACCTGCGTGCGGATCATCCGGTCCTGCTCCTGATGATGCGTATAAGGGATGAAGTACACAGGCGCGCCATCGGCTACCATCGCAGACTGAGGCGGGACAGCCTGACAACCTCTGAATTGAACGGGATTCCCGGAATCGGAGAAAAAAGAAAGAAGATTTTACTTCAATATTTCAAAGATATAAAAGAAATCGCAAACGCCTCAGTGAATGAAATGGAGCAGGTTCCCGGCTTCAGTCTAACCCTGGCGGAAAACGTTTACCGTTTCTTCCACGAAAACCCGTGACCTTGGTTTGGTTCTAACTTCGGCCACTTGATCCAATTAGTCGAGAGTACGTTCTGAAGGTCATAATCTTAATCGTAATCATAATCTTACTCTTTTACGGCCTATTTTAGAACTGCCCGATTAAGATTACGAGTAAGATTATGAGTAAGAAAATAAATCTAATGGACCATGTTAGAACCAAGCCCCGTGACTTTCGATTGCGGAATATCCAGGCCATCCTGTTCTTCATGTCCTTCATGGTTGTGTGCCCGATTGAAATTCAGGCTGCGCTCATACGGAGAAAGGACGTAACGATAGCAAGGTAGATAAGCAGACCGATGATATCGTTGGATGTGGTCACAAAAGGACCCGAGGCAAGGGCTGGATCCACATTCAACCTGTGGAGCGCCAAAGGCACTGCCGAACCGATTATTCCCGAAATCAGAATAATAAATACTAATGCCAATGCAACCATGGCGCCCAACCGAAAATCACCTAACCAGAAACCCACAACGACCCCTAAGATCACCCCGCATATCAATCCGTTCAGCAGGGCTACCCGCAACTCCATCCACAGTCTCTTGCCGATATTCACGAAGGTAATATCTCCGGTTGCAAGCCCCCTGACAATCAGGCTTGATGCCTGGATTCCAGTGTTGCCTCCCATGGCCATAACCACGGGAAAAAAGAAAGAAAGGGCAATCATCTGTTCCAGGGTAGCCGCAAAACGATGAATCACCACCGCCGCACAAAGTCCTCCGAAAAGCGCGGCCACCAGCCAGGGCAGCCTGGCCCGGGATATCCTCACTGCCGATTCCTCGGTAATTTCCTGATCGAACACACCCGCCATCAGGGAGATGTCTTCGTCCGCTTCCTCTTCGATGACGTCCATGATGTCATCGTGGGTGATACGCCCCACAAGGCGATTGTAGTCGTCCACAACGGGAATGTTCACCAGATCGTATCGCATCACCAGCCTGGCCACTTCCTCCTGATCCGTCTTCGCATTGACCGAAATGACCTCCGGGTTCATGATCTTGCTGATCTGTGTTTCCGGTTTCCCAAGCACCAGGTCCTTTAGGGACATGACCCCCACAAGCCTGTTATAATCGTCCGTGACCCATATGGAGTAAAGATTTTCAATCTCTTTGCCCTTTTCCCGAATGGACTCGATCGCATCCAGTACGGTCACATCCGCTTTTACGGAGAGAAACTCGAGGGCCATAATGCCGCCGGCGGTATCGTCGGCATAAGGGAGCAATTTCCAGAGCTCTTCCGACACCTGATCGTCCACGGCCTCAATGACTTCCCTGGCCCGTTCAGCCGGCAGGTCTCCAACCAGGTCGGCTGCATCGTCCGAATCGAGTTCTTCTACAATTTGAGACAGAGACCGGTTGTCCAGATCTTTCAGTATTCGAACCTGAACAGGCTGTTCCAGTTCAATCAGGACCTCGCCCGCCCCTTCAGGTTCCATCATCTGGATGATGTAAAGCCGCTCGCTGGGGTCCAGATACATGATCAAATCCGCCAGATCTGCGGCTCGCATCTGGGCGATCAGGTTTGCCAGAGCGTCAATGTTCTTCTGGCCTATGAGGACCTTGACATCCTCGATCAGCCTGGTATCAATGGTTCTTCCTTTGAAATTATGCGAATTCATTGTTCCTTGCTCATTTCTTCAAAATTTCCTTTTTCGGCCATATATTGTCTCAAGTCCTTCAATATGGCACGGGCCAGTACATCTCCCTCGGATTTAACACCGACAATATTTGCCATGGGAACTTCCGCACGTGCGGCCGTCTTGTGCCCACCTGCAGACGCTCCCCACGGCCCGAAAAGTTTCTGGGCCATTTTCCCCGCGTTGCCCCTGAACCCCGCATTTCGCAGAATGACAATCAGTTTGCCTCCACAAATGCCTGTAACCACACTCCACTCGACATCTACCAGCTTCATGAAAAAGTCGGCAACGATCACCAGTATGTCAGGATTTGTCACCTCTCCCATATTGACCAGGGCGATATTCCCAAATAATTGCAACCGGTTCATGGCAAGGGCATAATTGCATAAGGTCTCTTTTGTAATCTCCGATGATTCGATTTTTTTAATGGTGTTGATATTCACCAAACTGTACAGATACCTGAACGCGTTGATATCGTTCTGCTGAGCCTCCCTGACAAAATTGGCCGTATCGGTCTTTATCCCGTAAAAAAGAGCGGTAGCGAGTTTTGCCGAAGGTTTGATCTTACAGTTCCGAAGATATTCCGTCAGGATCGTTGCATTGGCGCCGTACTCCTCCCTGATATCCACAAAAAAAGCTTTCGATGTGGCCTGCACCGGATGATGGTCAATAATGATATCAAAGTTGTGACCCCTGAAAAGCTCATGGTGCTGCGGCTGGGAATCAACAATCGCCCATTTTGTGATATTTCTTTTTCTCAAGGAGCGGGTGAGCTTCAAGTCAATCTTCAACAATCTGACCATGGCCAGGTTGTCGGCTCTTTCTATGGGGTTAATGTGAAAGAGTTTTACGCTCCTTGCTTTTCTCCAGAAAAACCGCTTGAGCGCCCAGGCACTGGAGATAGCGTCAGGATCGGCATTGATCACAATGCCCAACCTGTCATCGGCATGTACGGCATCCAGAAGGCGCTTGCACTTTTCCGTGGTAGTCGTGGACTTGGAAAACGGATGATCCATAACAGGATTCATTAGGTTTCTCTACCTCCCATGCCTCAAGGGTTTCGGATTGCTCACCAGGGCCATATGGTTTCCAGATATTCCAGGCCCGGCTTGAGATCCTCTTCCCTGTGAATTTCCAGTGTAACAACGACAGGGCGTATGTCTGCCGATGAGAGCTGATTGAAAAGCGAAACAAAATCTATCCGGCCTTTCCCAGGCGCCAGATGTTCATCTTTCACCCCACGATTATCATGGAGATGAAGCTGCTTGAGATACGCGCCGAGGGATTTGAGCCATATTTCCATAGGGGCTTCGCTGAACACATTCTGATGACCCGTATCCAGGCAGAAACCGACCTGATCTTCCGGGAGCCGTTCAAAGAAGACACGCATATCGTCAGGCCCCCGTTCGTACACATTCTCCAACATCAACAGGGCGCCCTCATTGTGTACGGCCTGTGCAAGCCAGACCCAGGTTACCAGACTTCTTTCCACCCACGCTTCCCTCATATGCCAGTATCTTTTGTGATCATATCCCGTGTGACAAACCACGGTTCTGGGCCTGAAGAGGGGAATCAGACGAACAACCTGCTCCAGTCGCTTTCGCGCTAACGCGCGCACTTCAGAATCAGGAGATCCAGGCGAAAGGTCCATAAAAGGAGAATGAATGGTGGATGTAAGGCCCGCCTCCCGGATTTGTTGTGCAATAATACCGATTTCTTCCAGAGAAAATCTGTCCAGCGNTCCTGCATCAAAACCGATCTCCGGATTCAGCCTGTTTGTCAGAAATTTATTCAAGAACGATTCATGGAGCATTCCATAGGGAATATTCACCTGTACCTGTCTTTCCATTCCGCCCATTCTCCAAAGACTCCTGTCAGCAATTGACAATCGAATCCAGTTTATGTATATGTCTTCCTGTGTAAGTTTCTTTGGCTCATCGCGGATTAACGTAATACGAAGGTTTGTTCTCAAATAGACCGTGTTCAGGTGTCAGGTGTCAGGTGTCAGGAAAAACTCTGGCTGCGTTCGACTATTCGACGTAAGAACCTATGGTTATGCTTTGTGGGATCGCAAAGCCGAAATCCCGCCACGGCGGGACTGAAACCTGACACCCGAAACCTGACACCTCGGTTCCGGAAAAAACGATTTTTCACGTTATACCGCGATGAGCCGTTTTTTTCATCTGTAACCATCATACCCGTTCATCTTACGGCTAATTGGATCTTTTTACCATGAAAAAAGCAATCGCAGCGCCTCTATGCTCCGCCTTCATCATACCGGGACTGGGTCAGGTCCTCAACAAGGATGTAAAAAAGGGTCTCCTTCTTCTGGGAGGCGTCTTCCTGCTTATTATCATCGGGATCATCAAAATGGTCCAATTGGTCAAGGCAATTCTTAAACCCGGCAACCTGGAAACGCTGAGCCCGGATGAAATGATGGCAAGAATCAGAATGGAAGATCCGTCCTTGCTCTGGGTTATTCTGGCGGTATTTGCCGCCGTCTGGCTGTACTCTGTAATAGATGCATTCCTGAAAGGAAGAAAAATAGACAGGACAGAAGAGGATCATGCATCATGAGAGCCTATCTGATTGATGAAATCACCAGGCCGGACATGGAGAAAATCACCGAGTTTCTGAAAGAGAATGCCATTCATTCAAGCCTGGAACAGATTTTCTGGATGAAGATCCCGGACGACATCCTCAATGAGGTTCAATTTCGCCACAAGAACTGTCAACCGCATGTTTTCGCCATTGAAATCGGCTCCGACTGGATCAAGCTTGAACTATTCATTCGCACCTTGACAAGCATTCGCTGCAATTGCCCGGCCTATTGCACGTCTCAACAGAAGAGCTACCTGTTAGACTTTGCCGACGGCATGATTGAACAATTAGGGATTCACACATAAGGTGAAGCATGGATGTTGTCATTGAATCAATACAGGTCCATTCGGACGGGCGTGGTTTTGTTTTTGAACCGTTGAAAGCAGGCGATTTAGCCGTTCAGCGCAACACCCATATTGTTGTGAGCATGCCCGGGGTCATTCGTGGGAATCATTATCATCTCAAAGGGACGGAAACCATTGCCGTGACCGGACCTGCCCTGGTGCGCATAAGGGAAAAAAAGGAATTGCGGGATGTGAAAGTCCCCAAAGAAGAGGTTTATGTTTTTACTTTTCCTCCAGGGGTGTCTCATGCCCTGAAAAACACGGCTGAGGGTCCAGGTGTGTTAGCCGCCTTCAACACCGTCGAACACGATCCTGAAAACCCGGATACTGTCAACGATATTCTCTTATGAGAGGTTCAGAGGTTCCCGTCCAACGGGATCTTCGACAAGGTCCAGGGATTCGGATTGACCATTTGCCCCCTGCCCTGCCCTTCCCGAGGCGCTTTGGCAAAGGGAACTCCGCAACTCTTTGCGGAGACCGGTTCATGGAGTCTGACATGTTTGGAAATCAAGGCATCTGCTGCTTTATTCGATTTTGTTTCCCCATTCTTGTCCTTTTTTCATTCCTGTTTTTCTGTCTGTCATGCAGACACTCACCACGCTACGATTATGCCGCCATCAAGGCGGAGTACAAAAAAGACAAAGAGACCTCGGGAAGCGCCTCCCCTGATCGAACCGAGAAGTCAGGCCCTTCTGAAGAAAAAATAGATGCCACGGGGGAGTTAAATCTTGAAAAAGTAATCCGGATCGCCCTGCAAAACAATCCGGACATGGATATGGCTGTTGCCCGCATCCAGCAGTCTGAAGCCATGCTGGACGAGGCCATGAGCGTCTTCTGGCCGGTGATCGGCATCTATGGTGAATACCTTCAGGGTAACGCCCCTTCCGCCTATCTTTTCAAGACCATCGACCAGCGGCAACTTCCCCCAAACACTGATTTCAACAACCCGGGCTGGTTTGAAAACTATGAAGTGGGGATTCACGGCCGCCTGAATCTGTTTAACGGGGGCAGGGATTACCTGCACAGGCGCATGGCGGAAACAGGTCTGCAGATCAGCCAGATGGACCGGGATTCCATTAAAAACGGCCTGGTCACATCGGTCATTCATGCCTACTATTCAGCCCTTGCCGCAGAAAGATATGTAGGAATAAGCGGAGACTCGGTGAAGACCGTGAAAAAGGAAATGGAGATGGTAATCGTCCGATATGAGGCGGGAAGCGCCCTTAAATCGGATGTACTGTCCCTGAAGGTTGCCCTGGCCCAGTCCCAGGAGGACCTGATTCGCGCGCAGAACAACCACAATCTCTCCATTTCATCCCTGGCAAACCTCCTGGGGCTTGACCCGGATACCCCCATCCAGCTTGCAGGCAACGACCAGACGCCCATCAAGGTGCCTGACCTTTACGAAAAAGCATTGGTAACCGCCTTTGCCAGACGCCCCGAACTTCAAAAAACCCGCCTTCAGGTGGTCCAATCGCGAATGAATCTGGACGTGGCAAGATCGGAATACCTGCCCAGGCTGGATGCCCAGGCAAAGACCTATTTGGATGATCCGGATTTCAGTTTTGACTGGGATCGAAGGAACTGGACAGCAGGGATTATTCTCAACTGGGATCTTTTTACCGGTTTCGGAACAAAATCCCATGTGGACAAGGCACACGCCGTGCTTAAAGAAATGCTCAGCGCCGATAGAAAAACAACCCTTGCGGTTCAGCTGCAATTAAAGGGGACGTACCTCAAACATCAGGAAGCAAAAGCCCGCTGGGATGTAAGCCAGGCAAGCGTGGCCCTGAGCGAGGAATCCCTGAGACTGGTTCAGAAGCAGTATGAAGGCGGATCGGCCACCATTACACGGTATCTGGAAGCGGAATTGGCCAGAAATCGAGCACGCCTGAGAGCAACCACGGCATACTATGACCGGGAAAAGACAGCCGCGGCCATAGGCCGCGCCATAGGCTACTGGGTGGACTACGAAGACCAGGAAAACCTGGACGCGAAAGCGCGTTTTAAAGGCGTCGGCAAGAAATAATACCATCCCGCCCGGGCCGGAAAGGAACAGGAACGATGGACTATGGACTATGAAGGCATTGTAACGAAACTCAAGGAAAATGGAAAAGCGGACGTTATTATTCAGCCACCCGGCGCGGGCGTCCCTGGCGTATCAAAGGAGATCAATGCACGGGTCTGTCATTGCGCGACACCGGCTTCCACCATCACCATAGAAGCACTGAATTCCGCCGGTGCAGGTGTGGGGGACAGGGTTTCCGTAATGAGAGACACCTCAACGCTCCTGAGAAACTGCGGGATCCTTCTGGGGATACCCCTTGCGGGCCTGATCGGCGGTATTGCCCTGACTTTCCTGATCACCAATCGGTCCTCGTCTGTGCATCCTGCCGGAGTTGCAGCAGGGATCACCTTCACCCTGGTTGCCGTGGCCCTGTCGATCATGTGGTACAGGAGGTCTTCCGTCGGCAGCGACCCGGTCATCGACCGTATTCTTCAAGTTGCAGGAAAAACCGGAGCAGAAATGTGCGGGGGAGTTTTTCCCATCAAAAATAAAGGGAGTGCCTGCAATACCTGTTCAGGGAACGGTTAGGGAGATATAATGGGACTCTGGCACAGATCCCCGGGGTGACATTCGAGTATCTCATGTTTCACTGCTCCCTTTTCACTCATCACTCATCACTTTTCACTTTTCACTTTTCACTTAAAATAATTGTTCACGCAATCGACATACTCGGGCTTAGGAAGCCTGCCGATACCGCACCAGTAGGCCGGCCAGTTCGTATCGTCAATGGGGTTGTCGCCATCGTGGCCGGAATAATAATAGCGGGAGTATGCCTGGCGTTTTGCATCGTTTGTAGCCAGTTCAGGATAAAGACCGATAAGGGCGTCTTTTAAAAGAAGATCCGAACCGTAAGTATCCGAGAAATCATAGTAGAAGCCAAATTCCGGAGCAGGGTCTTCAAAATGGTACGCCACCAACCGATAGTCGAGAAGTTTCCACCCTTCCGTAACCATCTTCATCACTTTGAATGCGGGATCATTTCCAAAGATGGGGCTTATGGAAGGGCTGATGACGATCGTGCCGGAGTCTTCCGCTCCATCTGATGGGGTAATCAGGTATTCGTCCATATGCGTATGCCCGGCAAAACCCGCTTCAATGATCCCTGCGTGGCGTGCCGTCAGTTCCAGAAAACGCTGCTGATATTTTTCTTTCCACATGGTGACGGCATCGGATATGTGCCCGGTATCGTCCATATACGCATTTACGGTGCCAAAAATATCGGCTCCTGGAGGTATGTGCAGAAAGAGCCAGACTTTCCTGCCTTCTTTGCCGGCACTCACAAGGGTTTCTTCCAGCCACTCTAATTGCTTCAACGCCGCATCCTCTTCTTCCACGGTTGCATCAGGTCGCCGACCAGAGAAAAGTACAGCATTCAGGCAGACAAAAAGGACCTTGGATCCCGGCGGATCCGCGACATAGTACCCGCCAGCCGAATAGGTTTTCAAGTATTTCTCCCTATCCGCTCCCTGCAACAGCAGCTCGGAATAGAACAGTTCTGCGGTGTCTGCCAGGAATGGGCCGCCCGGTACAATGAGATAATCTCCCGCATAGGCATCGTTGTTTCCAAGAATGAATAAGATGGGAACCTCTCCGAAGCGTTCGCGAACCACTGAAACAAAGAAAGTCACCGTCTTGTACGAAAAGGCGCGAAGTGCTTCCTCGTCCTCCTTCCCGTATAACCCAAAGAATTTTTCCCGGAATTTATGGGCCAGGATGTCGCCCCCGAAAAGAAGAAAGGGCATGGAACTCAACTGTTTTCTTGCAGCATCCAGCGCTTGCGTGAGGAGCGGGTAGTTTGTTTCATTTCCCCAGGACTGGGGCTTGGTAATCATCGAACTTTCAAAGATACCGGCCCACTGAGCGACCTCCGTCTGGACCAGATCATTGAAAAGCGTCTCATCATAAAAGGGGCTGAAATGGATATCCGAGATGAATATAAACTGCGTGGTCGTCCCCACAGTCGTTTCCGAGGAGTTGCCCCCGCATCCGGCAATCAGGACAGCTAACAAAGGAATGAAAAGAAGTGAGAAATGGAAAAATCGGCGTTTCCTAAAAAAGCCAGGCATAAAAACCTCCCAAAAGAAAATTTGTCGTAGTTGTTTACAGGTTCACGGTTCGGAAAAAGACAGAAATTGGATCTCAGTCGATCACACAATGGGCCCGGTCAAAAAAAGACGGGATAAGAGCCGAAAATCTTAAGAAACCCGTGCGGGTTGATAATTCCTGAGAAATAGGCTCACAACAGCACTGCCTATTACTATCAAAAGACTGCCGATGATAAAAACATAAGAAAGACCAAAGAGATCGAGGATGATCCCCGAAAGGATTGGAGACACAATCATACCCAGACTCCAGGCAGCATCGGTTATACTCATGAGAGATGCCATCCCCATAGTGCGACCAAGCTGTCCGGTGATAACGAGTCCGCCGGGCAATGCAACACCATTCGCCATACCCATGAGGATATTAAGCAAAAGGATCATCACGAATCCCTCGACAAACGGCATCCCTAATACGGTCATTCCGGATGCAAAAGTACCCAAAATAACGAGATACTTTGGATTAACCCGGTCGGCAAGAGTCCCACAGGCACGTTGGAGAAATGCGATAAGAAAAATGTTGGCCCCTAAGATCACACCGACCTGCGAGCCTGTCAACTTGAGCTGCAGGGCAAGGATCGGCAAAAATGTATAGACAGCCCCTTGTCCCGAGGAAGCGAAAAATCTCATGATGAAAATTCCGAGGACAACTCGATGGGTCAATATTTTTCTCATGGAAAAAAGTTTTCGACTTTCTCCAGGCCCATGGCTTTGATAGTCGGAAGGGAGAAATATCATAACCAGTATCGAGGTTAAAAGCGCCAGGACACCCATGGCATAAAACGCAGCGTCCATCCCGAAATGATCACGGATAGTACCTCCCAGAACAGGTCCGATGCCAAGGCCGAGCATAACGGCCATATTCAGGGTTCCCATATACTGGCCAATTTTTTGTTCCGGCGCAATATCGGCCGCAAGCGCCATGGCAATGGGTACCACAAGAACTGAAGCCAATCCATGGAAAAATCGAACAAAAATAAGTGTTTCAGCGTGTGCAGGCAAAACATAGAGCATGGAAATGGCGGCATATACAAAAAGTCCCGTCACAATGAACTTCTTTCGCCCCCACCTGTCGGAAAGCCGCCCTGCAAATGGACTGAAAAGGGTCCGGGACACATTAAAACTGGCAATAATAAGCCCGACCAAAAATCCCCCCGCACCTAATTCCACGGCATATACCGGTATGAGTGGCCAAATGATTCCAAGTCCGATCATTGCCACTCCGACCGAGACGGAAAGTATAAAAAGAATTCCGGAAGAAGATGGTTTCATTGTTTTTGCTTTTTAAAAGGGCCTCATCAAGAAGTTTTTTTTGGCTTCGGCTGTGCATGGTAACACAATAAACCTTTAAATAAACAAACCTTATTTTTCGTGCCCGGAAGAGCATTTTTGATACCAAAATGACCATTCTAAGAACACAAGGCAATAAATACCAAGAGCAAGCCGACATTCTTGACAGAAAGTATTCAATCGCGAAAAATGAATTCGGGTTTTTGCCGGCCGCACTGAACCAACCACTGCACAGTATCCTGAAAAACAGGCGCCTTTGAATTCTATGTTATGCCCAAAGAAATAACTTGATTGAACAATAAAACGTACAGTATAATGTACTATAAAAATAATAAAGAGGTGCATTATGCAACGACTGAAAATTGATCAAGACATTCGCCCTATGTCAGAATTCCGAATGGGAATTGCTTCTTTTCTCAAACAAGTACATGATACAAAAAGGCCTTTAGTCATTACCCAGCATGGTAAAGGAGTAGCTGTACTGCTTGATGTTGTAGAGTATGAAGCCATGCAAGAAAAAATCGAGTTA
>DUZB01000055.1 GCA_013349725.1 Deltaproteobacteria bacterium
TGACACCTGACACCTGACACCTGAAAACTATAACTTCAAAACCCGATTCTTACCAATACAACCCTAAATTGCTAAAATTCATAAGCACCTTGAAAGGGCTGGTCTTGCACTCCTCTTGATTCAATTTATACCGATTTTCAACCACTTGTAAAGCGACAAATTTAGAAATATCCAAGGCAAGGTTACATATGCCAGCCTTCAAGTCACAGATTTCGCTTTCTAAGGCAAATTTCCCTGGATCTCACCAGGAAATGAAGAAAAGTTTCAGTAGAAACGGGAAATTGAAAAAAGCAACCCAGACACAAGATATCGTTGGGTGCAAAAAGGTGCTTTGAAGCTCAGCCAGTTGACTGATCTTGACGAGTCCGGAAAAAGAAGATGAAAATCGATAGCCATTCCGACCCCGAACGGCAAAGGAGGCAGATCGGCTTCCCATCATCTTTTTTTCCAACCTTTGTTTTCCATGCATCCGTTATACACGATGGATCGCCGGTCCAGGTTGGCATCCCACCAGTGATACTCTCGTTCCCTGGAGCTTCCCATTCGCAGCCTGAGGCTCTCCTCGCCGGAATTCCATTCCAGTTTGGGAGGACACACTTCGAGTGCCGAGGCTTTGCACGCCTTATCGTCGGCGTCAAATTGATCGGCTGTCTTGCCGGGCTGGATATACGGCGGGCCGCATCCATAAAAAAAGAGGAGGAGAAATGCCAGGGATACCCTACATTTTCTAAAAAAGAGGCGCTTACACGTATCAGGAAAGCCCTTAAACATCTTCCTGGTTTTCCTGTCTGAAAATTTCCAGCCTCGTATAGAGCCTCTTATCCCTTTTCCGCTTTAACGCCTCGGCAGCGCCTTTTCCATGGTCGTAAAAACCTTTCCCACTTTTCAGACCCAGCCGCCCTTTCTCGATCAGATCTCTGAGAATAGGGGGAGGGGTGAACTGCTCCCGGCCCAGTTTCCCGTGGAGGTATTCAAAAACCGCCTGGTACGTATCCAGGCCCGCCTGATCGATAATTTCAAAAGGGCCAAAGGCGCTTAATCGAAATCCAAAACTCGATTTTACGATCCGATCCACCTCTTCCGGCGTAGCCAACCCCTCGCCGACAATGGAAAGGGCCTCGGCAGCCATGGCAAGCTGAATGCGGTTGGCCACGAAACCGGGGGCGGATTTACACAGGGTGGGAAACTTACCGATACGCTTCATCAGTGCCGTGGCCCCATCCACGGCCTCCCGGCTGGTGACGTCCGCGGGGATAATTTCCACGGCGGGAGTAATGGGAGGTGGATGAAACCAATGGGTCCCCAAAACCCGCTCCGGATGTCGGGTAATCGCAGCCAGTTCATTGATGTCGAAGGACGAGGTATTGGTAGCAAGAATCACCTGCGGAGGCGTCAAGGTTCCCAGTTTTTTAAAAAGCTCTTTTTTCAGGTCCAGGTTTTCCGTGATGGCTTCAAGGACATAGTCGCAGCTCTTAACCGAATTTTCAAGGTCCGGGGAGCAGTGAATCCGGTCAAGAGTAGGCTCGATCCTGGATACTGTGAGGAGTTTGAGCTCTACCATGAATTCCAGATTCTCACGGACCCACCCCATGGCCCTTTTCAAAAGGTCCTGGTCTTTATCCACCAGAAAAACGTTCAATCCGTTAAGGGCAAACGTTTGGGCAAACCCATGTCCCATGACTCCCGCCCCCACCACCAGCACTGTTTTTATCTCATGCATTCTTTGTTGCCTCCTTTTCACAGCAGAAAACAGTTCTCAAAAGGATTTCGTTTAATGGGAATACTAACAAATTTGTTGCATCGAATACAACCGAATCCTTTTCGCATCCTATTTAAATTCCTTGGCAAAGGAATAAGTCAAGGGAAAGATGAACGAATATGGGAAAACACTGGAAAATAGGGTTTTGGGGCGATTCTTGGGCGGCGGACTTCCAATGTCTTGTGGGTTCGCGTCAAATAGAAGTGCAAGCGTTTGTATTCCGATCCAGCCTGGGGAATTTCGACCATTCTGCATTACTTTGCAGAATGGTCTTGACTATTGTGCAAAGTAATGCAGAATGGTCGTAAACGGTTGTGGAGAGAATGCCAATGGAACGAGAATACAAGCGTTACATTTTAAATGACTTGCCGAAAAAGATGGTTTTCCTCACAGGCCCTCGGCAGGTGGGGAAAACCTGGCTGGCAAAGGACATTGCCGCGTCTTTTCCCCTGCACGTCTATTTAAACTATGATAGTGCCGAGGATCGGGAAATCATAAGACAAGAAGCCTGGCTGGATACCACGAAGCTTCTAATCTTAGATGAATTGCACAAAATGCCGGGTTGGAAAAACTATCTCAAGGGTGTTTACGATACCAAGCCGGGACATCTGATGATTCTGGTAACGGGCAGCGCAAGGCTTGAGGCATTCCGGCAAGGCGGCGATTCCCTGGCGGGAAGATTTTTCAGGCACCGTATGCTGCCCTTTTCCCCGGCTGAACTGTCCCATGTGGGTGGATCGGTCGACCAGGAAAGCCTTCTCGTTCAGGGAGGGTTCCCGGAACCATTTCTGGCGCAGAACCCGGTGGATGCGGATCGGTGGAGGATGCAGTATATCGATGGTCTGATTCGAACGGATATTCTCGATTTCGAGAGAATTCATGATTTTCGAGCGATGCAACTGCTCCTGGATTTGTTGCGCTCCAGAACCGGTTCTCCCATTTCGAACCAGTCCATTGCAGAGGACATTCAGATCGCACCCAACACCGTGAAAAAATACCTGCAGGTTCTGGAATCTTTATTCATCATTTTCAGGGTTCAGCCATTTTCCAGAAATATTGCTCGATCTCTTTTAAAGGAACCTAAAATTTATTTTTTTGATACCGGTCTGGTGAAAGGAGATGAAGGAGCAAAATTTGAGAACATGACAGCCCTTTGTCTTTTAAAGCATGTATACGGTCTGGTTGATTTTCAGGGTCGTCCTTATGCTTTACATTACATGAAGACCAAGGAAAAGAAGGAAGTGGATTTTTGTATTGTGAATGACGACAAACCCGAATTGCTGATAGAAGTGAAGCGATCCGACCCGGAACCGGCTGAGGCGTTGCTTTACTTCACCAACAAATATGGGATTCCGGGAGTGCAGCTGGTGCTTCACTTAAAAAGAGAAAGGCAGAACAAAGGAGTGGAGATTCGCAGGGGGCTCGACTATTTAGAATCGCTCCTGATTTGATTTCTGATTCGGGGAATTTGGATAGGAGACCTTTTTGTCTCGATTTTATATTGACAAGCGTGCCCAATAGGTTATCCTGTTGGATACTATTTCAAGGAGGATAAACCATGCCAGTTTCACGGAGAATCAAGGAATCCATAGAAAAATCTTCCTGGATCAGGAAGATGTTTGAAGAAGGCGGCAAGAGAAAGGCCGAGTTTGGCGCGGACAATGTGTACGATTTCAGTCTTGGCAACCCGAACCTGGAACCGCCGCCCGAATTGGGCAGAATTCTCGAAGAACTGGCCCGGGATACCAGGCCCGGGCAGCACGCCTACATGCCGAACGCAGGCTTTGTGGAAACAAGAAAAGCCGTTGCTGATTTTCTGAATGGTTTCAATGATGCCACATTCAGCNCCGAAGAAATCGTCATGACGGTCGGGGCCGGCGGCGGACTGAATGTAGTGCTGAAAACCATACTCAACCCGGGAGAAGAAGTCATCATCCCGAAACCCTATTTCGTCGAATATAATTTTTATTTGGATAATCATCAGGGTGTACCGAAAATAGTCCGGACAAAACCGGATTTCTCCTTTGATTTTGATGCCATATCCGAAGCAGTGAACGAAAAAACCAGAGCGATCCTGATCAATTCCCCGAACAACCCCACTGGAAAGGTGTATGGGGAAGACGACCTGAAACAACTTGCAGAATTGATGACCCGGTTCAGCAGTAAATTCGGACAGCCCATCTACCTGATTTCCGACGAACCCTACAGGAAAATTGTCTATGACGGCATAACGGTCCCCAGTGTCTTTAATGTGTACAGTGAAAGTTTCGTGGTGACGTCCTTTTCCAAAGACCTTTCCCTTCCCGGTGAACGGATCGGGTACGCAGCGGCGCATCCCGACATGTCGGAAAAAGGGATGATCCTTGCGGGAATGGTCCTGTGCAACCGCGTTCTCGGATATGTAAACGCGCCAGCATTCATGCAGAGGGCCATAGCACGCCTTCTGCACAGCAGCGTGGATGTTTCCGTGTATCAGAAAAAGAGAGATCTCCTCAGCAATGCCCTCACATCCATGGGATACCAGCTAATAAAACCGGAAGGCGCCTTTTATCTGTTTCCGAGAACCCCTGTGGAAGATGACGTGGCCTTCGTGACGGCGCTCCAGAAGGAGAACATATTGACCGTGCCGGGAACGGGCTTTGGAGGGCCGGGGCATTTCAGAATTGCCTATTGTGTATCGGACCGGGTGATCGAGCGGTCTTTACCGGGTTTTGAAAGAACCATCAAGAACTTTTAACCTGTGCGGAGTCGGGCATCATGTATTCAAAAACACTTTCTTTGAGATTTCCTAAAGATATCGTCAATGACCCCATCGCGGTCGCACTCGTCAAAGACTTTGATCTCTCTTTTAACGTGCTCAAGGCCGTTATCTATCCAAGAAAAGAGGGCCTTATGGTCTTGCAGTTGAGCGGTCACAGGAAGAATTTTAAGGAGGGCGTCCGCTATCTGAAAAGAATCGGGGTCAAAGTTGAGAGCATCGGTGAGGATATCAGAAGGAACGAACTGGAATGCATCCAGTGCGGCGCCTGTACAGCGGTTTGCCCCACAGGGGCGCTCCACATCAAAAGACCGGAGATGGAAGTCCTGTTCGACAGGGAGCAATGCAGCGCCTGTGAGTGGTGTGTTGCTGCATGTCCCGTCCACGCCATGGAAGTCAAATTCAACAAGGTTCTCCTCGATTAATTCCTGAAAACTACTATGAACCATCCCCCATCTGAAGCAGCAGTGGCTTTGAGCGGCGGCGTGGACAGTTCCATGGCGGCTTACCTGCTGAAAGAAGCGGGTTGGACAGTGCACGGAGTTCATTTTGAGCTTCCTTCCGTTTCTCTTGAACAGGAAGAGAGAATCGCAAAAGCAGGAGCAGTCGCTGATTTTCTCCGCATCCCTCTGCATGTCATTGATCTCAGGGAATCCTTTACCCGTCTGATCATGACCCCTTTCATCCGGAACTACCTGACGGGCCTTACCCCGAATCCCTGTATTTTCTGCAACCCCTTGATCAAGTTCGCAAGTCTGCACCATTTCATCCAGGTTCAGCAGATAAACTGCCTGGCAACGGGGCATTATGCAAGATTGAGCAGGGAAAACAACCGTTCCCGCATCGGTCTCTTCCGCGGCAGGGATCAGAAGAAAGATCAGTCCTATTTTCTTCACAGACTGGACCGGAAAGTCCTTTCCAAAACCCTGTTTCCTTTGGGAGAGAGGTCAAAAGATGAAGTCTTCGCTCGTGCCGTTTCCATGGGACTTCCCTCCTGTGAAAACAGGGAAAGTCAGGAGATCTGTTTTCTTGGATCCCTGGATTATCGCGTCTTTCTGGAACAGAAAACGGGCGAGAGTAGGGAACAGGAGGGAATGATTGTAAACAAAGAAGGGGAGATTTTAGGGGAACACAAGGGGGTCCATCGCTTTACAGTGGGGCAGAGGCATGGTCTGGGAATCGCCTCATCCTTGCCTTACTATGTAAAGGAGATCAGGGCCCCCGAGAATAAAATCGTCGTAGCGAGAAGAGAGGACCTCTACTCGAGGACAGTAAACGCAGGGCAATTCAATTGGCTGGAGTATACACCGGAGAAAAATTGTATTGAAGTACTGGCACAGATTCGTTATCGTCACAAAGCGGCGCCGGGCCTGCTGGAAATCCTTTCCCCTTCAGAAGTGAAATTCACTTTTCACGATCCCCAATGGGCGGTCACCCCCGGACAGAGCCTGGTGTGTTACCGTGGAGATCAAGTGCTGGGAGGAGGGGTTATTACTGGATGCTGAAAGGAAAAAAACGGATTACGGATCGAGGCAAAAACTTTTCAAAGGACGAACATCCAACACCCGCCTGCCATGCATAATAAACAATGGCGGGATGATCATTTCCGGACGCCGGCCTGAAAAGCGCCGGAACAGGAAGCCTTTTTCATTTTACGGCATGGTTCAAAAAGGTCGATCCGGTAAACCCCGCCCCAGTTATCCCCATATCCGTCGCCCGGAAGAAAGTGCTCATTGTCGATGATAATGCGACGAATCTGAACATTCTCAGCCATGTCCTGAAACTGGTGGAAATGGAGGTGGTTTCTTTGCAAGACAGCAGGGAGGTTTTACCGCTCCTGGAGTCTACGCTGAAGGAAAATGCGCCTTTTGATGCGGCCATTATTGACATTCAGATGCCGTTTTTGGATGGGTATGATGTGGCCAAAATGATCCGAACTACCCGATCGCCCGTTCAGGATCTGCCCCTCATCGCTCTGTCTTCCGTGTTGGAACGCGACGTCCGCAAAGACAGGAGAGCCTGGTTCGATTGTTTCCTGACAAAACCTATCCGAAAAAACCGGCTTTATGCCGAGTTGAAAAGGGTTTTCGACGAACGGAAAGAAACCCCCACTGTACCAAAACGAACAGAACAGGAGGCACACAAGGAAGTTCTCCACGACGGGGATAAAGAACATGCCGAAAAGATTCTCCTCGTTGAGGACAACCTGGTCAACCAGAAACTTGCGAAGATGATGCTCACTAAAGCGGGTTTTCATGTGGACGTTGCAGATAATGGAAAAGAAGCCGTTGAAAAGATTATCGCATCGCCGGGACTGTACCACATGATATTCATGGATGTTCAGATGCCGGAAATGGACGGCATTGAGGCAACAAAGGAAATTCGAAAACGGGAAGGCAGGCGCGAACATGGCAAAAAGCCCGAAAGGCTGCCGATTGTGGCCATGACTGCCCACGCCATGAAGGGAGACAGGGAGAGACGTATTGAGGCCGGCATGGACGATTATCTGACCAAACCGATCAAGAAAGAATCCGTGATTGAAATAGTCTATAAATGGAGCATAAAATAAGGAGATATCATGAATTTTAAAGAACTGGGAGAGAATCTCGGGCTGGAAGAAGACGAATACATGGAGCTCGTTGAATTGCTTATTGAAACCGGAAAAGCGGACCTTCAGAAACTGAAAACAGCCATGGAACAGGAGGATTCGGACGAAGCGAGAAATGCCGCCCATTCCCTGAAAGGAGCTTCCGGAAACCTGGGCCTCATGGATATTTTTGAAACTGCCGGACAGTGTGAGGCAGCGGCTCTCAATCACCAGATGAATGACCTGCCCCCACTGGTGAAAAAAATCGGAGACATGCTGGAAACGCTTTCCATAGCCGCGGGCATATGACATCCTGAAATATAACTTTCAAGATAATAGTTGTGGGGACGCAGATTTTCGCATACAAGCGCAGATAATTATTAAGAATAAAAAATCACGTATAATCTGCGTTTATCAGCGTCCAAATTCTTTTTCTTGAGCGGTATAGGAAGCGGGACAGGAGGGGACGAGATGGAAGGGCTGACCGGATATTAACCAGTTGATAAAGGCCCGATCAGGAAATAGTTGTCCCTTTGAAACTCTCCGATCGCAGGAGTCTCTCGAGATTATGGATGTCGTTGCCTATAATGGCCACCTGCAAACTTTCCTTCTCTGCTTCTTTTGATGCGATGGGGTCAAAGGGCGTGTTCAAGCCGGGGTCCCATACATCGCCAACCAGCTTTCGGAACTCGGGCCATGAAATTTCTTCCAGTTTTTCCGCACCCGGATCTTTTTTGGGGTCGGCACTGTACACATAGTCTATATTGGACATATTGATGACCCTGGACGCACCGAAACGTTTCGCTAATTGAACAGCTCGCAGGTCCGTTGAACTGCCGGGCTGAAAACCCGCCCCGATAATGATCCGTTTATGCCTATCAATCTCTTCGTGGGGATCGTGAATGACTTTCTTATGAGCCTCATTTCCGAAAATAGACCGGACCAGCTCGGCGTTCAACCGGGTTGCCGCGATCCCTATCCAATCCAGGTCTTCATTGGAGACTCCCACCACGTCTCTTGCCGCATTCTGATAATTCCTGCAAACCTTTCCGCCCCCGCAGATAATGATGAAGCGCTCAGAGTGAAGGCTTAAAATAATCTCTCGAAATTTTTTCAGGAACACCCCATCAACCGCATCCGGTACAATGATGGATCCTCCTAAGGATATGACTGCGGTTCTATAGGTCATACGGCCTCTCCTCTCGTGTGAAACTTCGTTTCCAGTTGCCGGTTTCCAGTTACCGGTTGACAGTTCACCGTTGATCGTTTTCCAGGTTTCTACTTCATTTCCCGCTTGACAGCGGGATTGGACCAAACCCCGCAATTGATAATCCAACGTCCGGGGCATCAAGCTTTGCCTGTGTAAGAGCATGGCCAAAGGCAAGGCCTCTTCGCACACAATAGGCGCCTGTCACCTTTTCTTCTCTGTGGGATGGATCAATGACAGGGTTTTGCTTGTCTTATACCCAGGCCAACAATCAGTGGTCTCCTCTCGCTGAGACTCATGGTCGTTTGATTCAGATTCCTTGAGGCAAAGAGGCCGAGCATGATTGGATTTATGGACCGGTTTTTTTTAAGCTATCGAGCAGTTTACGAAAGTCTGTGATGCAGTCGCAGTCATTATCTGGCTGTGGTTGGCAACTGAAAAATCAATTTGCACCAAGTTATTAGGTAGAGGATAGTTTATATGGATACATTATTTCAAGCTTTTTTTGGTGCAGCATGGAGAGGAATGGCAATTCAATTCTTCCGTTTTGAAACCTGAAGGCACGCCTGGAAGTCATCACCCTAAACTCTCCCGAAAAAAAATCATTGATCATCAAAAATCGCTTATCACTATCTTAGGCCCACCACAATTAATTGAAGTGCAGATGTTCAAGAAAATGTTGTACTGTCCGGTACATATCCCAAGCATCGAAAAGTTTGTGATAAGAGGATGGTCTCCCATTGCTGAATCAGGGCCAAGATCTCCCTGTCCCCCTTTGAGACCGGATCGATATCCACGTGGAAGCCCCGGCCGTGCCTTACAAAGATCTTTCAGGGACCTCTGACGGGGCCTTATCCTAAGAGATCCTCAAAAGGGTCAGAGGGGCAGGGCGTTCGAGGGAATGGCCCAATGGGGTTTGATACCCAGTTGAATCATTCAAGCCGACCCTTTCCATGTTGTGGCTCCAATCTTTCTTGACTGAACTGCATGATTCTTTTTATACTATCGGCACAGGAGGTGATTTCTTCTTAGCCAATCGTGACATAGCCATCGTGCGCTGTTCTGTTAATACCCTGGAGGTCGGCACTATCCGGGCCTAAATGGGTCCCGTATGTTGTCGCTCGTATTTGCGGATTCAAATGAGGGGGCTACTAAATGCACAAAAACATCTTCCTGCTCATATCCCTGATCATCATCATGAATACGGCCTGTTCTTCGAAGCTGGGTTTACCATCGCGTGAGGAACCGGGTGCGCCAAAAAAACCATCTGCCACATCAACTTTCAGCGAAGGCCAGGTGATTGAAGGACCCGCATCCTATTACGGATCAAACCACCATGGCCGGCGCACGGCCAGTGGCGAGATATTCGATATGAACGGGCTTTCAGCCGCCCATCCTGCCTTGCCGTTCGGAACCCTGATCGAAGTGGAAAATCTTAATAATGGTCGGAAGGTTCAGGTCATAATAAATGACCGTGGTCCTTTCGAGGGGCAAAGGATACTCGACCTGTCATATGGCGCAGCAAAGGCCGTTCATATGATCAAGTCGGGTCTTGCACCGGTAAGAATCACGATATTGAAACTTCCTGAATAGTTGCTTAAAGAAAAGCTCCTCTGGAGAATCTGTGACTATTTTCTTGCGGCACAGGTCGATATTTCTTCAATGGGTCGAGCATGAAATACAGGGGTCGTAGGCGCGCACCAGATTTTCCAGGGTCAATTGCATCTCTTTTTCTTCTCTGTCCAAGATCAGTAGGACTATATAAAACATCCGTTTGATTTCATGGAGAAATAGTGTAAGATTGATCTGCCGGCCTTGCACGATTTTGTTGGCTTTGGGGTGCGGAATGATTTCAATTATGTTGTGAGGACAACTCAGATAGGGATTGGAGTTGGTTCTTTCAAATGGCAAAGCCTTTGAACTCTGACCTTGCCCAGAGAGCATGGATTCTTATTTTCAATTAGAAATACTGCTCAAAACATCTGTAGTTATTTTTTTTATTCGATAATAAGGAGAAAAGGATATGACACCCAAGGACGTAAGCACCTCAGAAAATCAATCGATTCAAATAATGACGAGACTAAAAGAAGAGACAAAAGCCTACCACTCAAAGCTTGAAGCATTGCCGTATTTCAAAGCCCTCATAGAGCATATACTCCCTTTGGAATGCTACGTGAACCAACTGAGGGCACTGGCCGTTATTCACGGGGTGCTGGAAAACGAGATGGCGACATCGCAGGACGAGCGGGTGGTGGACATCTGGGAGAACGGGCTGAGAAAGCTTCCTTTGCTGGAGGACGATCTTGCCTTTTTCAAACCACGGGTTGTATCGGATGCCTCTGAGTCCATCCAGGCCGCCCTTGCCATGACGGAAAAGATCCGTCTCAAAGGCATTGAAAAACCGACTACCCTGCTGGGTTATCTCTATGTTCTGGAAGGATCGACACTGGGCAACCATATGCACAGACCGGATATTACAGCGACCTTTCACTTGAACGCCCTGGATGGCTGCGGTTACTATTCCAGCTACAGGGATCAGGTGCAAACCCATTGGAACCGTTTCTCCAAAAAAGTAAACGGCATAATGGACGATCCCTCCCTGCACAATCCGGTTATTGAAGCCGCCCACGAAGCCTTCTCCGGCCTGGAAGTGCTGTACACCTTTTTATACCCGTTGCGTAAAACCAATGTACCCTTTCACGTAACCCGGATCAACCCGGAAGCCGGCAACCATCCCATACCCGAAGATGAACGGGAAATTGAGGCGGCTTTAAGGGCAAGCGATCGGGGCTGGGCTGAATTTCCTTATTATGAAAAGCGTTATGGTGAACGGGGCAAGCGTTTTTCCGACAGCGACGCGTGCTGGCTTGTGACCCTCACGGCATTGGATCAGGAAAGTCTGAAGAAACAGATGGATTGGCTTTTAAGGGTGCTTGCCACCCGGGGTATGCCGTCGCTTATGCTGGAAAAGACCCTCTGTTTTTTATATAATGAACTGGCCGCCGCGGTCCCCGAAAAAACGGCGATGTACGAAAAGCTGCGCGGGGCAGCGGATGCACTCAAGGAAACCAGGCTAAGGGACATTCAGGAAAAGGATTTCCAGAAACTCGCCGGCGAATTTGGCCAGGCTGTGGGGCCCGAAATGGCCGCCTCATGGAAGAATACCGGCGAATTGCTGGTTGCAGCGGTTGCCGATGAAAGAAACGGAACAGAAGGCGCTGTGGCAAGTGTACAGGGATGGCTGACGGATGTGGATCGTTTTTCAGGGCAATGGATTCTCGCCGTCAACGAAATCCTCCAGAAGGCTGAGAAAGTTACATATAAGAGGATAAAAACATGATCGAGGAAAGTGTATACGAGAAATACCTGAGTGCCCTTCTTGCCGGCCGACGTTCGGAATGCCATGACATTGTTCAGAAACTGCTGGCCAACGGTATAGACCTTAAAGAGCTGTACGGCAAACTGTTTCAAAGGAGCATGTACCAGGTGGGCGAGCTGTGGGAAAATAACCGCATCACGGTTGCCAACGAACATCTGGCCACCTCCATCACGGAAAGTCTGCTGAATCTTGCCTACCCTTCCATTTTTGCCACTGAGCGTATCGGGAAAAAGGCCGTGATTTCCTGCAGTGCCAATGAGTTTCACCAGGTGGGCGGGAAAATGGTCGCTGACATATTGGAACTCAACGGCTGGGACGGGCATTTCCTGGGCGCCAATACACCCCCTGAGGATATGGTGCAGTATATCCAGGAAGTAAAGCCGGATCTTGTGGGACTCTCCCTCAGCATATTCTCAAACATAGGACATTTAGAGCGCTGTATCGACGTGGTAAAAACCGATTTTCCCAACATGGATCTGTTGATCGGCGGACAGGCCTTCAGATGGGGAGGAACGGATACCATTAAACGGCACTCCCGCGCCGAATATGTTCCTTCCCTGGATGAGCTGGAAAGGTCGATCAAGGGTGCATAACATGGTGGAAGACCGGATCATCGACCGGGAAACGTTTGGCTATCTAAAAGAACACGCCCCTGTGCTGTTTTTTGTTCTTTCAGAAGAAGGCCGGATTGTTGACGCCAACGCCTACGCCTGCAGCCTGACAGGCCGGTCCCTGGTTGGGGAAAATCTCCGGAATATCATCGTTGATTTCAGCGGCAGGTTCGATCTGAAAGCGGTAATGGGCGAACCGTCCCTGGAGCCATTGATCCATATCGGCACTGCCTCCGGCCTGCCCCAGAGTTTTTATTTTACTTTTAAACCGGTCTCTGATCATATCCTGGCTCTTGGCCGATTAGATGCGGAAGAGATTGAAAAGACGCGCAAAGAAGTGTCGGCCCTGAACCAGGAGCTGAACAATCTCATGCGGGAGCTCCACAAAAAAAATGCCCAGCTCAAACGGCTCGATGAGGAAAAAAACCAGTTCCTGGGAATGGCGGCCCACGACTTACGCAAGCCAATCGGGTTGATCATCACCTATTCCGAATTTCTTATGGAAGAAGCAGCCGACCTGCTGGATGGTGAACAGAAAGGTTTTTTAAATACGATCAATTCCTCCTGCACCTTTATGAAACGGCTGGTGGACGACTTCCTGGACGTCAGCGCCATCGAAGCCGGAAGATTCGATCTGGAGCTGCAGCTGGTCAATATCACCACCATTTTGGAAGAAAGTCTCAAGCTGAATCATCTTCAGGCCATCAAAAAAGGGATTGTGTTACAGGTTCAGGCCGGGGAATGCACACAGCGAATGGCCATGGATGCATCAAAGATTGAACAGGCCATCACGAATCTGGTTTCAAACGCCATCGAACATACCCAACCCGGTACGAAGGTCAACATTGCCCTTGCCTGTGATCAGCAGTCCATGACCTTCTCGGTCAGGGACAGGGGACCGGGAATTCCGCCGGAAGAGATGAAGAAACTGTTCAAGCCCTTTGAAAAGACCAGTGCCAAAAAAACGGGGGGTGAAAAAAGCACGGGTCTCGGCATGCTGATTACCCGGAAGATCATTGAAGCACATGGTGGTGAAATATGGGTGGACAGCACACTGGGCAGCGGAACGACCGTCTATTTTAGATTACCACGAAAGGGATGGGAGCAATGAATCAGAGTATCAAATTACTGGTAGTGGATGATGATCCCGACGTGCTTTTTGCCACGTCTCGAATTGTCAAATCCGCAGGATATGAGGTGTTTGAAGCATCCACAGGGGCGGAATGCCTGGAAGCCGCAAAAAAGATCCGACCGGATCTGATCCTTTTGGATGTGGTGTTGCCGGATGTGAACGGACCCCAACTCTGCAAGCAAATCAAGTCCGATCCCGCGCTCAAGGCAACTTTTATTGTATTGATATCGGGCTCGAAAACCTCCTCCCTTGAACAGGCCGATGGACTTGACGAGGGTGCTGACGGCTATATCGCACGTCCCATATCCAACCGCGAATTGAAGGCAAGAGTCAACGCCATGGTTCGTATTTTGCTTGCCGAGCGCGAGCGGGATGACCTCATCGTCCAACTCAAAGACGCGATGGCAAAAGTCAAACAATTGAGCGGCTTTCTACCCATTTGTTCCCACTGCAAAAAAATACGGGATGACAAGGGGTACTGGAATCAAATCGAGGCCTACATAGGTGCGCACTCGGAAGCTGATTTCAGCCACGGTATCTGTCCGGACTGTGCAAAAAAATTATATCCTGAATTCGATTTGTATCCTGAAACAAAATGAAGGATCATCACCTTTTACGTGATATTGAACCTTCACTACGCCATTGAAGTTTTATAGGCAATAATCGGCATCCTTCACCAAAGCCGGAAAGTAGTTTACACTTT